>CADBQE010000025.1 GCA_902796695.1 uncultured Lachnospiraceae bacterium | reverse complement strand
GGACGCTCCGGCCCAAAAAACATGACAAAAGAACCGTCCCCCTGTCATCCTCATCCCGGCCGCTATCGTAGGGGCCGCTGTGTCAGCGGCCCGCGGTGTGAGGACGCTCCGGCCCAGAAAACATGACAAAAAAACCGTCCCCCTGTCATCAAGGCGGCCAATATCGCAAAAAATCATTTCAGCCTGTCCCAGTTTCCCTCTTTCAATTGTTATATATACAGAGACAGTCAGAAAGAGAGGGAAAAATGAAAGGAAATGGATAATAGGGATTTCGGTAATAATCGTTTCGGGAAAATTCCGGCCGTCTTTCTGCTGGGAATGCTGCTTTTCCTTGTTTCCTGCAGTCGGCCGGAAGGAGAGAAAAAGATCCTGTATGAGTATTCCCGCAGACCGGCAGAGCATTTTTACGCCTATACGACGGAGATCCCGGATGATATCAGGAATGCGGTGGAAGACAGATTCCGGTACGGCGGATTCCGGATCGGATATCTGATGCCGGTCCGGATGTCGGAGTCCGGGAAAAAAGAACTGTCCGGTCAGGAATTCTACTGGTGTACGCTGTACAATAATGAGGGGAATCTGGCAGCCGTCGTGCAGGTCAACGTGGATGTGACCGATGGCGGACGGCGCGTGGATATGCTCGGCTATGACGGGCCGATCAACAGCCGGATGGGCGTTGACTGGGAAGGCCTGGCAGGATACACGTCGCAGTCCGCGCCGATGACACTCTGGCGTCAGGCAATCTATACGTACATGGTGATCGGGGACACCGCTTACAGTCTGAATCTGCTCCCCGGAAGAGAATTGCAGGAAACAGACGGCTATTCTCCGGACACGCGGAATCTTACAGTGCGTGACATTCTGCATCTGCCCTGACCGGGGGATGGCCGCATATCCGGGAGACGCCGCTTTTTCCGGCATCTCCCGGATTTTATTTTTCGTCTCCCGGATTGACGTGCACCATCACGTGCTTGACGGCGGGATACTGTCGCTCGATACTTTCATGCACCCGCTCCGCAATCGTATGGGCATTGATCAGGGACATATTTCTGTCTACCGCGATCTCCAGCTCAATATAGATCCGGCTGCCGAACTGGCGGGTATGCAGCAGGTCGATCCGCTCCACCCCGGGGTCTTTTTCCACGAACTGCCTCAGATCCCGCTCCCATTCCGGGCTGCAGGAAGTGTCCAGCACTTTGGCGACCGCGTCGCGCGAAATATCATAGGCCACTTTCAGAATGAACAGACAGATGATGAGGCTCGCGATCGGGTCCATGATGGGAAAGCCCAGCCGCGCCAGGCCGATGCCGATGAAGGAGCCGATCGACGAGAGCGCATCGGAACGGTGATGCCACGCATCCGCGCGGAAAGCGGAAGAGTTCAGCTTCCGGGCAAAGCGCATCGTATACTGATACATGGCCTCTTTTACGGCGATGGAAACGACGGCCGCAATCAGCGGCAGCAGCGTGGGCACCTCCAGCTTTTCCGGCGCAAACAGCTTCTGCAGGCCGGTATATCCGATCCCCAGGCCGGTCCCGGCCAGGATCAGGCCCAGAAACAGGGACGCGAGGCTTTCGATCCGCTCATGCCCGTAGGGATGCTCCTCATCTTCCGGCTTTCCGGCCAGCCGAACGCCGAAATAGGCGATGAAGGTGGCGAATACGTCGGACAGCGAATGCACGGCGTCCGATACCATGGCGCCGGACTTTCCCAGGACGCCGGCCAGCAGCTTGAAGCCGGCCAGCAGGATGTTGCCCAGAATGCCGACGCGTGACATCTTTTTTACAATGACGGTTTCTTCCATTTTCTTCCTTCTCAGACTGCATGTATTGTCTGTTCAGTTCCTTCTCGATCTGGTTGAGCGTTCGGAAAAAACGCTGCGTGGCGACGGCAGGCCCCATAAGCGGAAGTCCGAGCGTGTTCCAGAGGATCATATGCCGTCCGGAAGTGTGTGGCCCGGGGATGCCCAGCTCAGCCGCCCGGGCCTTCAGTTCCTCCGCGATCCGGGCCATCCAGAACAGCGGAACCAGGAACAGCGTCGGAATCCCTAAAACATAGGCCTTCCGGTAAGGCATCAGCGGGTGCCCCAGGATCTCCTCCAGTTCGTCCTGCAGCCCGCTTAAGGGCATATAGAACAGGAAGAAAAACCCGGCGGTAAAAAAATCGATGAAACCCAGGAGAAACCCGGGCCGGTTCGTGTGACGGAATCTCATGGCGCGCACCTCCTGCCATACCTTTTCAGTGTAAGTCTTCCGGTCCGGTTGGTCAAGGCAAACCGGGGGACGGAACAGAAAAACCGGGGGACGGAACAGAAAAACCGGGGGACGGAACAGAAAAACCCGCTTCCCGAAGGAAGCGGGCCTTTTCCGGTCCGGGCGGCATCCCGCCCGCGGATCACTTATTTTTTGGTGTAATCGTAGAAGCCTTTGCCGGCGTTGACACCGGTCTCGCCCTTATCGATCTTTTCCTTCAGCAGCTGACCCATGCGGTATTCCAGCGTGCCTTCCTGCTGCGCGGCCGGCTTCATCTGGTTGATGTTGTAAGCCGTCTCCAGGCCGACGATGTCCAGGATCTGGAAGGGGCCGGCCGGGGCGCCGGTCGCCAGGCGCCAGGTCAGGTCGATGGTCTCCGGATCGGCCACACCGTTGGCCCACAGCGCCTGCGCGGAGCTTAAGAACGGCACCAGCATGGAATTCAGGATATAGCCGGGCTGCTCTTTGTGCAGCTGCAGCGGCACCATGCCGATGGCGGCCGCGAATTCGACCACTTTCTGATAGACCGCGGGATCGGTCCCGGGGTGTCCCATGACTTCACTGGTGTTGTTTTTCCAGATCGTATTGGCGAAATGCAGCGCGCAGTACTTTTCAGGACGTCCGGTATATTCCGCAAACATGCTCGGTAGCAGGGTCGAGGAGTTGGTGCAGAGGATCGTGTCCTCATCCAGCAGATTGCGCATGGCTTCGTACATGCCGATCTTGGCCTGCGGATTTTCCGTCATCGATTCGATGACCAGATAAGCGCCGGAGAGGGCCTTGGCCAGGTCCAACTCGATATGGATGTTTTCCGTCAGATTCTTTCTGCCTTCTTCCAGCAGCGTGTCGATGTCCGCCGCGGTGATGCCCTGCCAGCTGCGGATCAGCCCGCGGGGATACAGCAGGCCGCCCATCGGATTGCCCACCAGGGCTTTGGCTTTTGCCAGATCCTCCAGCATCAGCGCGCTGTAGCGTTCGATCTTCGGCTGCGTCCGTCCGATGGAGCCTTCGGAACGAAGCCAGAACGTAGTATCAAATCCGTGATAAGCGCAGATCAGACCGATCTGTGTGCCGAGTACGCCGCCGCCGGCAATGACGACTTTTTTCTTTTCCATGATGCTGCCTCCTTAAATTGTTATCCGCCCTTCAGACAGATGTTGCCCTTACCGGCCCTGTCTGATATGATCATGTTACAATTGTACCAAGGGAGGCCGGCCTTTACAAGAACCGCGCCCCGGATAGTGACAGATGGGGGAAAGTGTATCATGACGGACAGCAACGGCAGCGGATTATCCGAGTATATTATGACAGCTCTGCTGCAGCTGATGGAGAAGAAGCGCTTTGATCAGGTCTCGATCACGGAACTCTGCGAAAAAGCCGGAGTTTCACGGATGACTTTCTATCGCAGCTTTGACGGCAAAACGGACGTGCTGCGGAAAAAATGCGCCGCGATCACGGATGAATTTGTCCGGACCTCCGGCATCAGTTACCGGAAGGACCCGCTGCGGAGCTATTTCACGAAACTCTTCACCCATCTGCTGAACAACCGCGAGACCGCCCTCCTGCTCCTGCGCGACGGACTCCTCTGGGTCGTCAAGGACGATATCGACCGCGTGTTCCTGACAGCGTATGCCGGTGTCTATGAAGAATACAAAACCCGCTTCATCACCGGCGGCATTTTTGACGTTTACCGGCTCTGGCTGGAGAACGGCTGCCGGGAAACGCCCGAAGAAATGGCGCTCAGACTGAGCGCCATTCTGGAGAAATAGGGGGGGCAGATTGTTCCCGGCGCGGTCATGCCGCTTCCCGGCTTTCCTTCATCCGGCGCAGGAACAGCACGATCAGCAGGATATAGCAGACGGTCTTGGGAAGCATAAGCATGCCCAGTATGGGAAGCAGACCGGCACCGACCGCGACCGGAAGATAGAAGAGGAAGGAGAGGAGAACCAGCAGCCACACCGGGCGGAAAACGCCCAGGGTCTCCCTTCCGCGGAAATAAAGGACGATGATCAGAGCGCCGAGCGCCGCAAACGGAATATTCCGGATGATGCCCCAGGTCATATCGCTGCTGTTCTGCAGCCAGCCGTTCTGCGGGAACAGGCAGGTCTATTTCACAGGGCTCCTCCGTGTCCGGGGTTACCGGTTTTCCCGTATCATCATGACGGCAACAGCGCTCAGCAGGGCGGCGGAGAGCCAGATCGTCCGGATCCCCAGGACCGCGGACAGCACGCCGCCCGCCCCCGCCCCGAGGGCGAAAAACAGGATGATGCCGAAAAAGTGAAGGGCTTTGCTTAGGGCCGGCTTTTCCCGGCTCCTTAAGTACTGCGAGAGGCTTTCCGTTCCGCTCCTGAGATTTCCGATGCACATCGTGCTGGCATAGCCGTATCCGTGCACTTTCCGGAATGTCTGGACCTGCATGGCGCAGGTAAAGGAGACCAGGACGTTCGCGGCCGTGCTGCTGCCCTCCGGAAGAAAGCCGACCACCAGGAGCAGCAGGATCTCGACGAACAGTACGATCTGCCGCCAGTGGACTCTGCGGCTGTTCTTGCAGCGGCTTTCGATCCGTTCCGCCGCAAAGACGCCGGCCGCGAAAGCGGCGAGCGGAAACAGGTAGTGCAGGCCGTCCGACCAGTTTCCCGTCATGAAATTCTGGCTCATCAGGACCACATTGCCGGTCTGCGCATTGGCAAATACATGGCCCCGTACATTATAGGTATACGCGTCCTGCAATCCTCCCGAAAAGGAAAGAACGGCGCTGAGTACAAAACTTTCCGAAGTCTGCATGTCCGGATCTCCTGACAGAATTTGCGGCGGCGCTGCACCTTATTCGTACAGCCAGGTGCAGCCGTCGTTGACGCCGCTTACCATGGTGCGGTAGGCGGCCAGAAAGCCGGATGCGGGGTGGTCGTCCGGGCGCTTCACGCCGGCCAGACGCGCCGCGATCTCTTCGTCGCTCACTTCCAGATGGATCCGGTGGGCGTCGATATCGATCTCCACCATGTCGCCGTTCCGGACGGCCGCAATGGGGCCGCCGTCCCAGGCTTCCGGCGTCACATGGCCGATGCACGGTCCCCTGGTCGCGCCGGAGTAGCGGCCGTCGGTCACCATGGCCACGCTCGTATGCAGGCCCATGCCCACCAGCATGGCCGCCGGGATGGACATCTCCCGCATGCCCGGGCCGCCCTTCGGGCCCTCATAGCGGATGATCAGCACGCAGCCGGGCCGGATCTCCTTCGCGGCCATGGCGCGCCGCAGATCGTCTTCGGAATCAAAGCAGACCGCCGGGCCGCGGTGATGAAACATCTCCGGGACAACGCCGCTCTTTTTGACCAGACATCCGCCCGGCGCCAGGTTCCCGTACAGCACGGCGTAGCAGCCGTCCGGGTAAAGCGGATCGTCCGTGCCGTGAATGATCTCCGGGTCGACCGGCCGCCGGAACGCGTCCAGATATTCGCCGAGCGTGCCGCCCATGGCAAGCCGGCAGTCCTCGTTCAGATACTTCCGGATCGCCTTCAGGGTCGCGCCGACACCGCCGGCTTTAAAATAATCGTAAATGTTATAGCGGCTGCTCGGCTTGAACTTCGCGACGCACGGCACTTCCCGCTGGATCTCGTCAAAGCGCTTAAGATCGAGCGGGATCCCCATCACTTTGGCGATCGCGCAGATATGCAGCTGCGCATTGGTGGAGCCGCCGGTCGCCGCCACGTGCCGCAGGCCGTTTACCAGGCTCGCTTCGGTCACGATATCGCGAAAGCGCACGCCCTCCTTCGTGAGCGCCACGATCCGCTCCCCCACCGTCCGCGCCAGGCGCATTTTCGCGCCAGAGCAGTACAGCATCGTGGTCGAATCGATGGGGCAGATGCCGATGGCTTCCGCAAACACGCCCATGGTATTGGCCGTGCCGTACATGGCGCAGGTCCCGCAGGAAAAGCAGATGTTCTCTTTATAGCGGGTGAAGGTCTCCTCATCGATGGCCTCGACGTTGCGGGCCCCGATGGATTCCTTCAGGTCCGGCGTCACATACGTCCCCTCCGGCGCCTCATAGGGCACCATGGTCCCGGCCGTGAGAAACAGCGACGGCTTATTGAGCGCAGCCGCCGCCATCAGCATGCCGGGCACGATTTTGTCGCAGCTGCACAGGAACACCATGCCGTCAAAACCGTGCGCCCGCGCCATGGCCTCGATGGAGGAGGCGATCAGGTCGCGCTGCGGAAGGATGGTATGCATGCCGTCTCCCTGAGCCATGCCGTCGCACGGCGCCGGTACGTTAAACTCCGCCGGCACGCCGCCCGCGGCCCAGATCCCTTCCTTCACAAACTCCACCAGCTGCCGGAACGCCCGGTGCCCGGGATTCACATCCGTATAGGAATTGGCAATGCCGATAATCGGCTTGCCGAGGTCCTCCGTGCGGTAGCCGCACGAATTCATGAGGCCGACAAAGTACGCCTCCTGCGGGTTTGAAGGATCGCGGTTTCCCTTCCAAGTCTCCATATATGCCTCCTCTCGCAGGAGCAAAGCCCTGCCCGACTCATTCCCCTATAGAATAGCATGCCGGCCCGCTGTACGCAAGAATCGGAAAAGCCCCGGGAAGGGGGCCGATACATCTTTCCGGCCCCCCTTACCGGTCAAAGTGCGCGGAAACGTCTTTCAGGAATTCAATGATCGTCAGATGCTGCGGACATACGCTCTCGCACTGCCCGCAGGCAATGCAGTCTTTCGCTTTGCCTCTCTTTTCGGACAGAAGATCGTAGTTCGTGAAATTGATCGTCCAGCCCTTCTCCTCCAGATCTTCCCGCATATCCTCATTGTACAGAGAAAAGTATTCCGGGATCGCGATGTTCATGGGGCAGCCTTCCGTGCAGTAATGACAGGCGGTGCAGGGCACTGTGATCTGGCTGTTGATGATATCCGCCGCACGGAAGCAGATGTCTTTTTCCGCATCTGTCAGCGGCTTGAAATCTGCCATATAACTCAGATTGTCCTCCATCTGAGCGAGCGTGCTCATGCCGGAAAGCACCGCCATCACGTTGGGAAGGGATGCCGCGAAACGGATCGCCCAGCTGGGCACGGACAGAGAAGGATCCGCGGAAGCGAACAGCTTTTCCGCGCTCTCGGGCACCTTCGCCAGAGTTCCGCCTTTTACCGGCTCCATGACAACGACGGGCTTGTTATGCTTTACGCAGACCTCATAGCAGGCGCGGCTCTTTACCCACTCGCTTTCCCAGTCCAGATAGTTGATCTGCAGCTGGACAAATTCCATCTCCGGATGCGCTGTCAGGATCCGATCCAGCAGCTCCGGCTGATCATGGAAGGAGAAGCCGGCATGCTTTACCAGTCCCTCTGCCTTTTTGCCGAGCAGCCAGGAGAAACAGTCATATTTTTCATACGTCGGAAGCATGCCCGCCTCGATGCCGTGCAGCAGGTAATAGTCGAAGTACCCGGCCCCGGTCTTTTCCAGCTGCGCGTTAAATATCCTGTCCCTGTCCTCCAATGAGTGCACGAACCCGGCGTGGAGCTTGGTCGCCAACGTAAAGGACTCTCTCGGATGACGGGATGTCAGCACTTCTCTTACCGCACTTTCGCTGGCAAAGCCGTTGTACATCCAGGCAGTATCAAAGTAGGTGAACCCTTTTTCCAGGAAAAGATCCACCATCCGCTTAACCTGTTCCAGATCGATATCCGCCGCGTCTGCCGAATTCCGGGGCAGTCTCATCAGGCCGAAGCCCAGTTTCTTTTCGGGAGTGAAATACATATGTTTTTCCTTTCTGGTATTTGGGGTACAGCTGTGCGGGGGGCCTGCATCGGCAGGGACGCTATTCTCCAGACCATC
Source organism: uncultured Lachnospiraceae bacterium (assembly GCA_902796695.1). Classification (GTDB taxonomy): domain Bacteria; phylum Bacillota; class Clostridia; order Lachnospirales; family Lachnospiraceae; genus UBA6987. The sequence goes on along the minus strand of CADBQE010000025.1, from coordinate 120 downwards.
TTTATCGCAATACAATGATTCCAACGCGTTCAGCGCGTTGGAATCATTGTATTATCGGTTTCCAACATATCGATATTTAGCATAGTGTCCCTTATTTACAGGCTCTAATACTCCTTGTGC
>CADBQE010000024.1 GCA_902796695.1 uncultured Lachnospiraceae bacterium | reverse complement strand
CCGCACAGCGGCAAGAGAGGGCGGCCTGGGCCGGCGGCCCCTACGAAAACAGGAGGCCAGGGGGACGGTTCCTCGGGTGCGGAGCCGGGGGGCATCGTACTTTGGCGGGACGAAAAAACGAGGCGACCGGCGGAAGCCGGTCGCCTCGGGGCTCAGTCGTTGGGGTAATCGCGGGGGCCGTGGGGCGGGCGGGGGAGGAAGACGCAGATCAGGATGAAAAAGATCAGGGCCAGGACGGCCAGCCGGATCAGGCCTGACTGCGGGGATTCCCCGGCCGCCTCAGCCGGGATCAGGGGGATGATATAGGACATATTATTTCACAAGGTCCGGGTTTAAGGGTATGGACCATTCGGTGATGTCGGTGTGGAGGAGATGGTGGGACTTTAAGCCCAAGGGTTTTACGAGGTACTGGTTGTAGAGGGCGATGACGTCCGGGTTCTCGTGGGAATAGCGGAGTTCGCTGGCCTGATCCAGGTTCCAGAGGACGGTGCCGCGGGTGTCGGCCAGTTCCTGCCCCTCGTGGATGGGCTGACCGCCGCCGCCGGAGCAGCCGCCGGGGCAGGCCATGATCTCCACGAAGTCATATTCAACTTCGCCGGCCTTGACCGCTTCCATGAGCGCCCTCGTATTGCCCAGTCCGCTGGCCACGGCTACGCGGACGGTGCCGGCGCCGGGGACTTCAAAGTCCGCTTCCTTCCAGCCCTTCATGCCGCGCACGGCCGTAAAGGCGTCCGCGGGCGGGTTGTTGCCGGTGACCAGATAATACGCGCTGCGCAGAGCCGCATCCATAACGCCGCCGGTGGCGCCGAAGATCACGGCCGCGCCGGTCCCGCTCCCCAGAGGAGAGTCGAAATCGCGCTCTTCCAGATCTTTCACATTCACATGATAGCTCCGCAGCAGCCGGTCCAGCTCACGGGTGGTGATGACCACGTCCACGTCCGGATCCCCGCAGGCATCCTTCAGATTGGGCAGATCGGCCTCGCTCTTTTTGGCGGTGCAGGGCATGACGGAGATCACGCGCATCTTGTGCGGATCCACGCCGATCTTTTCCGCGAAATAGCTCTTGGCCACCGCGCCAAACATCGCCTGCGGCGACTTGGCGGTGGACAGGTTGCGGCTGTATTCCGGGAACTGGGATTTGACGAAGCGCACCCAGCCGGGGCAGCAGGAGGTGAACATGGGCCACGGGTACTGATCGCGGTGCGTGAAGCGCTCGATGAACTCGCTGCCCTCCTCCATGATGGTCAGGTCCGCGGTGAAATTGGTGTCGAAGACATAATCAAAGCCCAGCGCTTTGAGCGCGGCGGCCATGCGGCCGACCGTGGCTTCCTCGCGGGTCAGGCCCAGCTGTTCGGCCCAGGCCGTGCGCACAGCGGGCGCGACCTGCACGACCGTGGTGATCTCCGGGTCTTCCAGCGCCGCCACGACTTTGGCGGTATCATCCCGCACGGAAAGAGCGCCGACCGGGCAGTGCGTAATGCACTGGCCGCAGAGCGCGCAGTCCGCCTCCGTGAACACGCGGTTTAAGCGCACGCCCACGTGGGTGCGGGAGCCGGATCCCATTACGTCCCAGATCCTAAGGGTCTGGATCTTGTCGCAGACTTCGATGCAGCGCATGCATTTGATGCATTTGGATTCCTTGCGGACCAGATAGCTGTTTTCCGGCCAGTCGTTTTTCTTGACGTCCTTGGGGTAGGGATTGTCCAGGATCCCGAACTGCGCGGACAGATCCTGCAGCTGGCAGTTCTGATTGCGCACGCAGGTGGTGCAGTCGCCGTCGTGCTGGGACAGGATCAGCTTCAGGTTGGTCTCCCGCGCGGTCTTGGCACGGTGCGAATTGGTATGGACCACCATGCCCTCGAAAACCTTTTCCGTGCAGGCGGGGATCAGGCGCTCAAAGCCGTCCACTTCCACCACACAGATGCGGCAGGCGGAGATCTCGTTGATATCCTTCAGATAGCAGAGAGTGGGTATTTGAATGCCGATAGATGCCGCTGCCTGCAGAATAGTAGTTCCTTCCGGGACGGAACAGCTCCGTCCGTCGATCGTCAGCTTTACCATTTTGTCTCTCTCCCTCCTCTGAAGTTGCCGAATCCGAAGTAGTCGCAGTGCAGGCAGCGGGAGGATTCCATGTCCGCCTGCAGGCAGGTCATGCTCTGCTCCACATCCTCGAAGTCGAGCTTGCGCTCACTGGCTTCCCGTTCGGTCAGATTGATGCGGCCGCGCTGCTTTACGCTGTTGATGGTGGGGGCGGGCAGCACGACATCGGTGGAGATCTCGTGACGGAAGCCCAGGAATTCGTCGATATTGGCCGCTGCCACCTTGCCGGCCGCAATGGCGCGGATGGCGGTGGCGGGCCCGGTCACGCAGTCGCCGCCGGCGAAGATCTTCTCATCGCCGATCTGGGCGCTGTCGCCGGCCATGATGTTGCCGCGCTTGACCGTAATGCCGGATTCTTCAAAGTGGCGGGATTCGATGCCCTGGCCGATCGCCATGATGATCAGGTCCGCGGGGATCCGGATCTCGGGTAGGTCGGAATCCACGGGGGAAGGACGGCCGCCCTTATCGAACGCGCCGGAGAGCTGCGGCTTGACCCACAGAGCCACGGCGTTGCCGTCTTCGTCCGCTTCAATGCGGACGGGCGCCATCATGGTCAGCAGTTCCACGCCTTCCGCGAGGGCGCCTTCCACCTCCTCGGGCAGGGCGGTCATATCCGCCTGGCGGCGCCGGTAGACGCAGGTGACTTTTTCCGCACCCAGCCGGACCGCGCTGCGGACCACGTCCATGGCCACGTTGCCGCCGCCGATGACGACGACCTTCTGGCCGGTGAAGTCGGGCATCTGGTAATCCCCGATGCCGCGCAGCATTTCGACGGCGCTGGTCACGTGCCCGGAATCTTCGCCGGGCAGGCCGGCCTTGCGGTCCGTATGCGCGCCGATGGCGATATAGACGGCGTCATATTCTTCCTTGATCTGCTCCATGGTGATCTCGGTCCCGATATCGACGTCGGTCTTCACTTCCACGCCGGTGGACAGGATGGAAGCGATCTCCGCGTCCAGCTTTTCACGCGGGAAGCGGTAGCTGGGGATGCCGTAGCGTAGCATGCCGCCCAGCTGCTTTCTCTTTTCGAATACGGTGGTGCTGTGGCCCATGAGCTGCAGGTAGTAGGCCGCGGAAAGACCGCTGGGGCCGCCGCCGATAATGGCGACACGCTTGCCCGTGGGCTCCGCGCAGGCGGGCTGGGGCACGTCGCCGGCCTGGTCCACCGCGAACTTCTTCAGGCCGCGGATATTGATGGGATCGTCCACCATGCTGCGGCGGCAGCGCGTCTCGCACGGATGCTCGCAGATATAGGCGCAGGCCGTGGGGAAGGGGTTGTCCTTCCGGATGAGCCGGACGGCGTCCGCGGGACGGCCGTGGGCGATCAGGGAAATATAGCCGGGCACGTCCACACCGGCGGGACACAGGGTGATGCAGGGAACGGAGTTGCGGTGGGAAGCCAGGCACTGATGATGCAGGATGTGCTCCCGGAAATCATCCTCAAAGCCCGCCATGCCGTTCAGGACGAGCTGCGCGGCATTGAAGCCGATGGCACAGTCCGCGCTGTCGACGATATTCTGCGCGGTCAGCTTGATCCGGTCCAGCGACTCCATGGTGGCTTCGCCGTCCAGCACCTGCTTTAACAGCGCGGACAGCTTGCCCAGACCGATCCGGCAGGGAGTGCATTTGCCACACGACTGCGCGTGGCACAGGTTCAGGAAACTTAACGTAATGTCGATGGGACACAGGCCGGAAGGGCTGGCGGCAATGCGCCGCTCCATGCCGGCATACATGGTGTCCACAAGTACCTGAGCCTGACTTCTGGTTCTGATACTGAGTCTGCTCATACTATCTCCTTATCGCAGGGGGACAGAGAAGGGACGGAAACCCTCCGCTGTCTACGTTCGTTGCTGTCGCTATAAGAGTAGCAGAATCGAAGGGTCCGGTCAAGAGAAAAAAGAGAAATAATACTTAAGAATCTGAAGTTAGCAAATGCTAACAGCAACCGGATCATTTCTCCGCGTCAGCAGCAGAGCGGTCCCGCCTAACAATAACAGAAAAGAGCGGCCCCTTCCGGGACCGCCCTCGAATCGGATGCGGGAGTGTTTCCCGCCCTTTTTTATTCTTTGACGTAGCTCACATGCAGCAGATGATGCGCTTTTTCCTCGTCCATCTCGGCCAGCAGCTGGGTGACGACCGGGTTGCGCTCCGCACGCTTGAACATGGAGGCGTTGTCGATCTTGTGCAGGCCTTCGCCGCGGACCAGCTTGACGGAGTTTAAGCCGTAAGGCTGGCCGGCGCCGCCTACGCAGCCGCCGTGGCAGGTCATCACTTCGACCAGGTGGAAGAAGGTCTTACCTTCGTCCATTTCCTTCAGGAGCTTGCGGGCGTTGATCAGGCCGTGTACGACCGCGATCTTCAGCTCGGCGTCGCCGATATGCACGACGGTTTCCTTCCGGGCTTCGTCGCCGCGGATGCCCAGGGCCGCGATCTCACGCAGCGCGTTCTTGGACTTGTCCGGGACGCAGTGACGCAGCACCGCTTCCGCCACACCGCCGGTCACGCCGTAAATAGCGGCCGCGCCGGAGGCCATGCCGAACGGCAGGTCCGGAGATTCCAGCTCCAGCTCCTGCAGTTGGATGCCGTTTTCCTTGATCATGTCGATGACTTCGCGGGTGGTCAGCACCAGGTCCACATCGGGACGGCCGTCGGTCTTGAACTCATCGCGCGCCGCTTCCATCTTCTTGGCGGTGCAGGGCATGATGGCGATCAGGTAGGTCCGCTTGCCGTCTTCGGCGTCCTTGGCGGCGTATTTGTCGCGCAGAACGGCGGCGAAGTGCTCCATCGGGGACTTGCAGGTGGAGATGTTCTTCAGGTACTTCGGGTTCTCGTTCTCCAGATACTTGACCCAGGCCGGGCAGCAGGAGGTGAACATCGGGAACGGGCCGCCGTTCTGTAAGCGCTCCAGGAATTCGGAGGCTTCGGTAATGGTGGTGATGTCCGCACCGAAGTTGGTATCGTAGACTTCGTCCACGCCCATCAGCTTTAAGGCCGTGACCAGGCGGTCCAGCACGTTTTCGCCGGCCGGGATGCCGAAGGCTTCGCCGACGGCTACGCGGACAGCGGGGGCGATCTCCACCACGACGCGCAGGTTCGGGTCATGGATGGCACGCCAGGCTTCGCCGATCTCGTTCTTGACGGTGATGGCGCCGGTCGGGCAGACGGCCGCGCACTGGCCGCAGCTGACGCACTTGGTCTCGCTCAGCATGCGTCCGAAGGCCGGGGCGACCCGGGCCTGGGAACCGCGGCCCACGAAATCGATGATGTTGACGCCCTGCAGTTCTTCGCAGATACGCACGCAGTCGCCGCAGAGAATGCACTTGTTGGGGTTGCGGACGACGGCCGGGGAGGACGTGTCAAGCTGAGCGGGCTCGCGGGTATCCTGGAAGCGCACGTGACGCACGCCGAACTGATGGGCCAGCTCCTGCAGACGGCAGTTGCCGCTCTTTTCGCAGGTGGTGCAGTTGCAGTCGTGGGAGGCCAGCATCAGCTCCAGAATGGTGCGGCGGTGCTTTAACAGGCGGGCGGAATTGGTCTTGATGACCATGCCGTCGCGGGGCTCCAGGGAGCAGGACGCGTCGATCTTGCCGCGTTCGTCCTCTACGATGCACATACGGCAGGCGCCGTAAGTGGACAGGTCGGAGTGATAGCAGAAGGTAGGCATTTCGATGCCGGCTTTGCGGATGACCGCCAGTACATTTTTCTCTCCATCGAAATTGACGCGCTGTCCGTCAATGATCATTACACCTTTTGCCATGGCCTTAACCCTCCTCTTCGATGGCGTCGATGGCACCGAACGGGCAGGCGCCCCAGCAGGCGCCGCAGTGGATGCACTT
>CADBQE010000023.1 GCA_902796695.1 uncultured Lachnospiraceae bacterium | reverse complement strand
TTCAGAAGATCAGAAGCCGAAAACGGCGGCGGCTTCTTTCATATTGGCACGGATCGCGACTCCGAAGGGACATCTGGTCTCGCAGGCGCCGCAGGCGATGCATTCGCCCGCGTGATGCGGCAGCGTCTTATAATGTTCCCGAACGGTTTCCGGAATTCCGCCCTGCGCTTTCGCCAGGTGCAGGAATTTCGTGACGGATGCGATATCGATCTGCTTCGGGCAGGGCTCGCAGTGGCTGCAGTACATGCAGTGTCCGACCCAGCTTACGCGGGGGAACGAAGCCAGGCCCGGCGCATAGTCGCGCTCCGCCGGCGAAGCTTCGCAATACGCAGCGCTTTTTTCCAGTTCGGCCGCGGAGTGAGCTCCGGCCAGGACTACGGAAACGCCCGGGCGGGACAGCGCGTAGGACAGACACTGGTTCACGGTCAGGGAAACGCCGGCGATCTGGTTGCTGCCCAGCAGTTCTCCGCCGGCAAAGGCCTTCATGACCGTAATGCCGATGCCTTTCCGCTGGCAGGTCTCGTAAAGCCGCTGCCGGTCCGGGTCCATATTCGTGAGGTGCGCCTGATAGTTGCGGTCAGCCCAGATCTCCTCCACGTCCTCGTCCGCGGGCTGCAGGTCGTAGCAGGGGTTGACCGAAAACATCAGGACTTCAATGGCACCTTCCTCGATGGCGCGCAGCGCTACCAGCGGATTGTGGCTGGACATGCCGATATGGCGGATCCGGCCTTCCGCTTTCAGCTGCCGGGCGTAATCCAGGATGCCGTTTTCACGGATCGTTTCCCAGTCGCTCAGCGCGTCGCAGTAATGGATCATGCCTACGTCCAGATAATCGGTCTGAAGGAGGGACATCATTTCCTCAAAGCCGGCCTTCACTTCCGCCAGGTCCCGCGTGCGCAGGTACTGGCCGTTTTTCCAGACCGAGCAGAGGTGTGACTGGATCAGGAATTTCTCCCGGCGGCCTTTCATGGCGCGGCCGACAGCCCGGCGCATTTCGGGGTCCGAGGCGTAGAGATCAAAATAGTTGATGCCGAGGCGTTCCGCCGCGTCAAACATACGGGCGCACTCCCGATATCCGTCTTCGGCGAAGCCTTCGCAGCCCATGCCGATCACGCTCACGCGGAGGCCGGTGTTTCCGAGTTCTCTGTATTCCATAGGGGGTTCCTTCTTTTCCGGTAATTGTTTGATGCGCCGGGCGGGCGGCGCGGCTTCAGGTCTGTGCCTTCGGCTTATTCCAGCTCATAAAGCCGCATTCCTTGTTCTCACACGCATAGAAACGGCGCCCCTTGGCGGTGCGGCGCAGGATCAGGCGGCTGCCGCAGTTCGGGCAGGGCACGTCCGCGGTCTCCAGGAAGGGCTTCGTGTTTTTGCATTCCGGGAAGCCGGGGCAGGCCAGGAATTTGCCGTGGCGGCCGTATTTGATGACCATGCGGCGGCCGCAGAGCTCGCAGATCTCATCGGATTCTTCGTCCTTCACCTGCACGCGCTCCAGTTCTTCCATGGCGGTGTCCAGTTTTTCCTTAAAAGGCGGATAGAAGCTGCGGAGCAGTTCCTTCCAGTCCTCTTCGCCTTCGGCCACTTTGTCCAGGCGGGTCTCCATTTCCGCGGTGAAATTTCTGTCCGCCAGCATGGGGACGGTCTTCACGATCATGTCGTCCACGGCCCGGCCCAGGTCGGTGGAGATCACGTTTTTGCCCTTGCGGCTCACGTAGTGGCGCTCCATCAGCGTGGCCAGCGTGGGCGCATAGGTGGAAGGGCGGCCGATGCCGGCGGCTTCCATGCTCTGCACCAGGGAAGCCTCCGTATAATGCGCCGGCGGCTGGGTGAAGTGCTGTTCCGGGGCGAAGCGGGGATCCGTCAGGATGCTGTCCTGCGTGATGCCGGCCAGGTTTTTGTCCGCTTTCTGTTTATCCTCATGGTTGTAAAGGAGGCGGTAGCCCATAAAGACGGGGGTCTGCGCGGAGGCTTTGAACAGCGCGTCGCCGCAGGCGGCGGTCAGGGAGACCGCGTCATAGGTATAGTCCGCCATGCGGCTGGCCGCGAAGCGGTTCCAGATCAGCTGGTAAAGACGCCATTCGTCACGGCCCATCTGATCCTTCAGTTTTTCCGGTGTCCGCTCGATGGAGGTGGGACGGATCGCTTCATGCGCGTCCTGGATGCGCTCCGTTTTTCTGGCGGCCGAAGCGCCCTTGCCCAGATATTCCGCGCCGTAAGCCGCGGTCAGATAGGCCCGGGCGGCGGCGTCCGCTTCCGTGCCGATGCGCGTGCTGTCCGTTCTTAAATACGTGATCAGGCCGACGGTGCCTTCCGCCAGCTTGACGCCTTCATACAGGGTCTGGGCCACCCGCATGGTCTTGGACGGGGAAAAGCCCAGGATCCGGGAGGCTTCCTGCTGCATCGTGCTGGTGGTGAAGGGGTTGGGCGCCTTCACATGCTTGCGCGTGCTGTTTAAGGAGCAGATGACAAAGGGGCGGCCTTCCAGGCTGCGGATCAGATCCCGCGTTTCGGTTTCGGATTTTAAGGCGTGGGGCTTGTTGTCATACTGCAGAACGAGCGGGGCTTTGCGGCCTTCCACGGTCAGGGAGGCTTCCAGCGTCCAGTATTCTTCCGGCTCGAACGCGTCGATTTCCCGGTCCCTGGTCACGACCATGTTCAGGGTGGAGGACTGCACGCGGCCGGCGGACAGGCCGCGCTTGATCTTCTTCCACAGCAGCGGGCTCACGGAGTAGCCGGCCACGCGGTCCAGCACGCGGCGCGCCTGCTGCGCATCCACCAGTTCCGTATCGCTCTCCCGGGGGGCAGCCAGCGCGGCTTTTACGGCGTCCTTCGTGATTTCATTGAATGTGATGCGGTACAGTTTCGGGTTGATATCCTTAAGAAGAAAAGCCAGATGCCAGGCGATGGCTTCGCCTTCGCGGTCCGGGTCCGTTGCGAGATAGACCTTGGTGGCTTTTTTGGCCTCCGCTTTTAAGGCTTTGATCACGTCGCCCTTGCCGCGGATGGAGATGTACTCCGGTTCGTAGTCGTGCTCCGTGTCCACGCCCATGCGGCTCTTGGGCAGATCGCGCAGGTGGCCGCCCGAGGCTTTTACGCTGTAGCCCGACCCCAGGAAGCGTTTGATCGTATGTTCCTTGGTGGGTGATTCTACTATTATTAAAGGATGTCCTGCCATGGTTCCTCCCATCCGTTTGTCTGTTTTTTATCTGTCGCATACTGACAAGTTTCGATAATAGCCGATAACCGGGAAATATGCAAGCGGTTTTTTCGCGTTGACCGCACCCTTCCCCGCCTCTATAATGGAGGCATACCAGGGCGCGGGGCCGGTATGCGACCCCGTCCCGCGCCGGAACAGGAGGACCGGCTGCATGATTTCAGACCGGATGATTCGAGATTTCACGGAGGATGCCGCCTCCGTCATGGCGCTTTTGAGGGAAGCGCCGGTCCTGATGATCGGGACGCGCGGTCTGGACAAGCTGCCCGCAGTGCATCCGATCCGGCCGCTGTTCGAGCGGGACGGCGCGCTGTGGTTTGCCGCCGCCAAAAATACGCTGCTTTACGCGGAGCTGAGCCTGGCGCCCGCGTGCCAGCTCGGGCTGTGCGATCCGGAAACCGGATTCAGCTTCCGGCTTTCCGGGAAAGCGGCCTTTTCCGAAGAGCCTATGGACCTGGAGCGCTGCCTTGCGGAAAGTCCCGCGTTGCGGGCGCTTTATGCGCAGGAGCCGGCTCTTCTCATGCCCTTCTGCCTGACCGGCATGAGCGCAGAATTTGACGACGCCTGCGGGCTGCCCGTCCGCAGCTTCATTCTGCCCGATCCGGGCGGACTGCTGACCGGGCCCGTCCTGAAAAAGAAGACCGAGCTGCGCGACCGTCTGGCGCGGCTTCTTAAAGAGCGCGAAGCCGAAGGCAACACGCCTCTGGACGCCCCCGCCGCCGAGCTGCGCCGCGTCCGCGACGGCCTGCTGCTGGTGCTGGCCGAGCAGGCCAAATCCCTCTGGCCCCGCATGGACATTCAGCCCATCGAGCGCGCCGCCTGCTTCGAGACCTACGATGAGCGCGAAGACTTCATGCGCCGTGCCAAAAAGCTGATCGGCTCCGTCACCCTCGACAAGCCCGAAGACCTGACCTACCTCCTCTCCCCCGACACCATCCGCGAAAAGCTCGCTTCCCGCCCCTGACCGGCTCCGCAGGACCGCTTTGGGGACGCCCCTGTTTCAGCGTTTCATGTACCCGCCGCCGGGGGTCTGGCGGATGTAGCCGCGGGATTCGAGTTCGAGAAGGCGCAGGGAGAGGTCGCCCATTGTCAGGTCTGCTTCCAGGGCCAGGAGTTCTTCCACATGGACGGGGTCGGTCCCCATATGGCGCCAGATCTGCTTTAAGGGAGCGGGAAGATCCCCGCCGTTTGGCGAAAAGCCGGGGTCCGGCCCGGCGGCGGATCCGTCTGCGGGTCCGGGATGAGGGCCGGCTCCGCGGGCGGGGTCCAGGCCCAGCGACTCGTAGACATCGCCGCAGCAGGTCAGGACTCCGGCGCCCTGGCCGATCAGTTTCAGACAGCCCGCGGACAGCGGATCGCCCACACGGCCGGGCAGCGCGAGGATCTCCTTGCCCTGCTCCAGTGCCTGATCCACGGTGATCTGGGAACCGCTCTTCTCCCGCGCCTCGATCACCAGCAGGACGTCCGACAGAGCCGCGATCAGGCGGTTCCGCAGCGGGAAATGATGCGGCAGCGGCGGCGTCCCCGGCGGATATTCCGTCAGCAGCCCGCCCCGCTCCGCCAGCAGATCGTACAGTTTCTGATTTCCGCGCGGATAGCAGATGTCCGCGCCGCAGCCCAGCACTGCGGCGGAGATGCCGCCGCGTTCCAGGGCCGCCAGTTGCGCGCAGCCGTCGATGCCGCGTGCCATGCCGCTGATCACGGCGATCCCCTGCGCGCCGAGCTCTCCTCCGAACCGCTCCGCCATCATGCGGCCGTAGGGTGTGCAGTTCCGCGCGCCGATAATGCCGGCGGATGGCGTTTCCGCGGGAGGGATTCTTCCTTTTATAAAAATGCCGAGCGGCGCATCGCCCAGAGCCGCGAGCCGGGGCGGATAGTCCGCGTCCTCGCAGGAGATCCAGCGGATCCCCGCCTTCTCCGCCTCATCCCGCGCCTTCAGGATCTCCGGCAGGCGTTTTTTTGTTGCATCCACCGCCTCCTGGCGCTGCGCGGACACCGGCAGTCTGTCCTGCCGGAATACGGTTTCCGGATCCCCGTACAGGCCCAGCAGGCGTTTAAGCAGCAGCGGCGAAGCCTCCGGCAGCGATGCCAGGAAATACAGATAATCCCGTCTTTCCATCTCTTACCTCCAGAATTTCTCGGCCGGCGCCCGGTATCCGACGGCCTCCGCCAGATCCTCCAGCGCGATCTCGTCCGCTCCGCGCAGATCCGCGACGGTCCGCGCCACCTTCAGAATGCGGTGATACGCGCGCGCGGAGAGTCCCTTCTGCTCAAACACGCGCTTCAGGAACTGATCCTGCTCCCGGCTGAGCTCGCAGTATTGTTTCACCTGCCGCGGGTTCATGCGGGAATTGAATAAAATATCCGTGCCCTCAAACCGCTTCGCCTGCCGCTCTCTGGCGGCCTCCACACGCTCCCGGATTGCCGCGGAGCTTTCATTTTTCGTTTTTCCGGTCAGTTCTCCGTAGCCGAGCGGCGGCGCCTCCACGCACAGATCCATCCGGTCCAGCAGCGGGCGGCTGATGCGTCTGAGATAATTGCTCACCTCCGTTTCCGAACAGCGGCAGCGGTTCCGGTCCGGAAAATACCCGCAGCGGCAGGGATTCATGGCCGCCACCAGCATGACGTCCGCGGGGAAGCGGAAAGAGCCCTGCACCCGCGCGATATTTACCTCCCGGTCCTCCAGGGGCTGCCGGAGCGATTCCAGCGCCGTTTTCTGGAATTCCGGGAGTTCGTCCAGAAATAGGACGCCGTGATCCGCCAGCGAGATCTCGCCGGGCCGGGGCACGCGGCCGCCGCCCACCAGCGCGAACGAAGAGACGGTATGGTGCGGACTGCGGAACGGGCGCGAGAGGATCAGGGGATGCTCCGGCGTCAGCAGGCCGCAGATGCTGTAAATGCGCGAAACTTCCAGTGCTTCCTCCAGGGACAGGCGGGGCAGGATGGTGGGGATGCGCCGCGCCGCCATGGTCTTGCCCGAGCCGGGGGAGCCGATCATGAGCAGGTTGTGGCGCCCCGCCGCCGCGACCTCCGCCGCGCGCCGGATCGCGCGCTGGCCGTTTACTTCCGCAAAATCCACCGTCTCCCGGCGGTTTTCCTCCTGCAGCAGCTCATGGATGCGGCAGGGGATCGGGGGCATCCTGCCGCCCGCCAGCAGCGGGAGCTGATCCAGGCTCCTAAGGCCTATGACACGGACCCCTTCCACCAGGGCGCCCTCCGCCCCGTTGTCCGCCGGAACCACGCAGCAGGTATACCCGGCTTCTTTCGCGGCGCCGACCATGGTCAGCACGCCGTTTACCGGGATCAGCCGCCCGTCCAACCCCAGTTCGCCGATAAATACGGTCGTTTCCAGGCAGGGCCCCAGTTTCACCAGCTCCGAAGCGTCCAGGAGCGCGGCCGCAATGGCGAGGTCAAATGCGGTCCCCTCTTTGCGGATATCCGCCGGTGCCAGATTGATCGTGATGCGCCGCGGCGGCAGCAGATACCCCGTATTTTTCAGGGCCGTGCGGACCCGGTCGCGGGCTTCCCGCACCTCCGCCCCCAGATATCCCACCAGCGACATCTCGGGCAGTCCGGTGGAGCAGTCGCATTCCACATGGATTGGAATCCCCTCCATGCCGAAAAGAGCCATGCCGTTCGCCTGGCTGTACATAATTCGATGTTCTCCTTTCTGTTTTGGCGCGCAAAAAAAGCGCCGCCGGAAATAATTTCCGTCAACGCCATACGGTATTTTTTGTATCACGGGGCCCCCCGGATGTCAAGAAAAAAAAACACTTTCAGACGAAGCCGCCGGGGAAGCCTTCCTTCCGGCATGGCCATTGGGGGGAGGGTTCTTTTTGGTTCCGCCTGATCGGGCCGCTTACAAAGCGGCCCCTACGAAAGCCCTCTGGGAGCCACGGAGAAATATCCCTCTGGTGCCTTGCCATATCACATCGTAGGGGCCGACGGCCCAGGCCGCCCTCTCTTGCTGCTGCGCAGCAATTCACCTTGTT
>CADBQE010000022.1 GCA_902796695.1 uncultured Lachnospiraceae bacterium | reverse complement strand
CGTAAAAAAAAAAAAAAAACTGAAGATCAATCTGTGCATGGAATGCGGTTCCTGCGCGTTTGTCTGCCCCGCCAAGCGCAATCTGGTGGAAAGCCACAAGCTGGCGAAATTAATCGTAAGGGAGGCCGATGCCAAATGAGCAAACTGACTGTAAGTGTTTCTCCTCATATCCGCAGCAGCCGCACCACGCAGAACATCATGCTGGATGTCATTATCGCCATGCTTCCCGTGGTGATCGCCTCCGGCTTCCTGTTCGGCCCGCGGGCCATCCTGCTGACCGTCATTTCCTCCGCCGTCTGCGTCCTGCTGGAGTACTGCTGGGAGAAGCTGATGAAGAAGCCTCTCACCGTGCAGGATCTTTCCGCGGTGGTCACCGGCATGCTGGTCGCCATGAACGTGCCCGTCAGCACGCCGGTCTGGATGCTGATCGTGGGCGACATCGCCGCCATTATTCTGGTCAAGCAGCTGTTCGGCGGCCTGGGATGCAACTTCGTGAACCCGGCCCTGGTCGGCCGTCTGGTCATGATGTTCTCGTTCCCGTCCGCCATGACCACGTTTACCGGCTCCGCCGGGATCGTGGACGCCACCACGAGCGCCACGCCGCTCTCCGCCCCCGGCACGCTGGTCTGGGATCAGTTCACGACCCTGCTTCTGGGCAAACACGGCGGCGCCATCGGCGAGACCTGCGCGCTCGCCATTCTGATCGGCGGCATCTACCTGATCGTCCGCAAGGTGATCAAGCCCATCATCCCGCTGTGCTTCATCGGCTCCTGCTGCCTGTTCACGTTCCTGTTCGGCGGCGAAAACCCGATCATGCAGATCTTCGCGGGCGGCCTGCTCTGCGGTGCGTTCTTCATGGCCACCGACTACGTGACCTCCCCCATCACGAACAGCGGCAAAGTGATCTTCGGTGTTTTCATCGGCTTCCTGACCGCTGTGATCCGCGTGTTCGGCAGCTATCCCGAAGGCGTCACCTTCGCCATCCTGTTCGGCAACGTGCTGGTGCCTTATATCAATGACCTGACCCTGACCAGACCGCTCGGAGGCCTGTTCCCGGGAAAGGAGAAAAAGGAGGCGGCAAAATGAAATCCACTGCATTTCATGAAATGGTAAAGCCCGTCCTGGTCCTGACCTGCATCTGCCTGGTCGTGGCCGCGCTGCTCAGTTCCGTGAACGGCATGACGGCTCCCATCATTATCGAAAACGCCCGGGTCAAAGCGGAGAACACCCGCAAGGAAGTGCTTCCCGGAGCCGGCTCCTTTACGGAGATCAACTGCGATCTGCAGGCTCTGGACATTACCGGCGCCTATAAGGAAGATGCCGGTCTGGGCTATGTGATCAGTTCCGCCCACAAGGGCTACGGCGGGCAGGTGACCGTCACGCTGGGGATCTCGCCGGACGGCAAGATCATCGGCATGAACGTGGACGTGCCTTCGGAGACCACCGGTGTCGGCTCCAAGGCCGGCCGTGAGGACTATGTGGCCCGCTTCATCGGTCTGTCCGGCGATGCATCCTCCGTGGACACCATCTCCGGCGCCACCTATTCCAGCACTGCGGTGAAGGCCGGCGTGAACGCGGCCCTGGCGGCCTGGGAAGCCATTCATTAGGGGGGTGACTGAATTGAAAGAGAAATTAAAGATCTTTACCAACGGTATATTTAAAGAAAATCCCGTGCTGATCCTGCTGCTGGGCTGCTGCTCGGTGCTCGCGATCTCCGTGACCGTATCCGGCGCGCTCGGCATGGGACTGGCGCTGACCTTCGTGCTGGTCTGCTCCAACGTCGTGATCTCCCTGCTGCGGAAGATCATTCCGGACAAGGTCCGCATCCCCTGCTTCATCGTCGTCATCGCTACGTTCGTGACGCTGGTGCAGATGATCGTGGAAGCTTTCCTGCCCGACCTCAACAACGCGCTGGGCGTCTTCCTGCCCCTGATCGTCGTGAACTGCATCGTGCTGGGCCGCGCGGAAATGTTCGCCAGCAAGCACGGCGTCGTGGACAGCTTCCTGGACGGCCTGGGCATGGGCCTGGGCTACACGTTCGTCATCGTCGGGATCGCCGTCATCCGCGAACTGATCGGCAACGGCACGATCTTCGATCAGCGGATCATTCCCGAAGGCTATCAGATCGGGATCATTTCCCAGACGCCCGGCGGCTTTATGATGTTCGGCTTTGCCATGGCGCTGCTGATCTACTGCCTGAACAAGAAGGGCAAGAAGTTCGAGCCGCGCATCGGCTGCGACGGCAAATGCGGCAGCTGCACGGCAAACTGCGAAAGCCGCATTACCGACCTGCCGGGGCAGGATGAAACTGTGGAGGTGAAATGATGAGCGGCGCTGCTA
Source organism: uncultured Lachnospiraceae bacterium (assembly GCA_902796695.1). GTDB lineage: Bacteria > Bacillota > Clostridia > Lachnospirales > Lachnospiraceae > UBA6987. Next base: position 6,295 of record CADBQE010000022.1, on the reverse strand, counting down.
AACTTTTACTGATCACGTTCTCCATGATCTTTACGGAGAACTACGTCCTGGTGCAGTTCCTGGGCATCTGCCCGTTCCTGGGCGTATCCAAAAAGCTGGATTCCTCCCTCGGCATGTCCGGCGCCGTCATCTTCGTCATGACGCTGGCCTCCGCCGTGACCTGGCTGGTCTACACCTTCATCATGGTGCCGCTCGGCCTGGAATATCTGGATACCATCATCTTTATCCTGGTCATCGCGGCCCTGGTGCAGTTCGTGGAGATCGTGCTGAAGAAGTACATGCGGGGGCTGTATGACGCGCTGGGCGTGTATCTGCCTCTGATCACCACCAACTGCGCGGTGCTGGCCGTGACCCTGCTGAACATCGAAGAAAACTACAATTTCCTGGAATCCGTCGTGGACGGCCTGACCGCCGGCGTCGGCTTCGGCCTGGCTCTGATCCTGTTCTCCGGCGTCCGCAAGGCCCTGGAGCGCGCCAAGCCGCCCAAGCCCTTTGAAGGCCTGCCCATCACCCTGATCGCGGCGGCCCTCACCAGTATGACGTTCATGGGCTTCGTCGGCATCGCCGACAAGCTGTTCGGATAAGGAGGCGCCCGATGAGTCCTGTTGTAACAGCTGTTTTAGTCCTCTTTGCCATCGCTCTGGTCTGCGGCCTGCTGCTGGTCGTGGCCTCCAAATTCATGGCCGTCCCGGTGGATGAGAAGTTCACGAAGATCCGGGAATGCCTGCCCGGCGCCAACTGCGGCGGCTGCGGCTACCCCGGCTGCGACGGCTATGCCGCCGCCCTGGCGGACGGCAGTGAAGAAAAGACCAACAAATGCACCGCCGGCGGCAACACCGTGGCGCAGAAGCTGGCCGAAGTCTGCGGCACCTCCTTCGAGGAAACCGTGAAGCAGGTCGCTTTCGTGCACTGCCGCGGCAACTGCGAAGTCACGCAGAAGAAGGAAGTCTATCAGGGCACGCAGTCCTGCAAGGCCGCCAAGCTCCTCTTCGGAGGCGACGGCGCCTGCCAGTACGGCTGTCTGGGCTACGGCGACTGCGCCGCGGTCTGCCCCGAGCAGGCTATCCGCGTGATCGGCGGTGTGGCCCGCGTGATCCCGTCCCGCTGCATCGCCTGCGGCCAGTGCGTGAAGACCTGCCCGCAGAAGATCGTGTCCCTGATCCCCGAAGCCGCCGCCGTCAAGATCGCCTGCTCCAGCAAGGACAAAGGCGTGCCGGCCAAGAAGAAATGCACGGCTGCCTGCATCGGCTGCGGCCTGTGCCAGCGCAAGTGCCCGAACGGCGCCGTTACCGTCGTGAACAACGTGGCCGTATTCGATTACGATCTCTGCACGGGCTGCGGCGCCTGCCAGCAGGCCTGCCCTCAGAAATGCATTCTGTAAAGAAAATATCTTTTCTTCTCTTCTGGATCGTTCTGTGCCTTTCCGCCTGTTCCGGGCGGGGAGGCGCAGAGCGGTCTGTTTCGTTTTTCGCCATGGACACCTACATGACGCTGCGGTTCTATGGCGGCCCGGAGACCCTGGCGGAAGACCTGAAGGCGGAGACCGAACGGCTGGAGTCCGTTTTCTCCGTCACGCGCCCGGACAGTGATTTTGCCCGCCTGAACGCGGACGGCCGGATCGCCCCCGCCCCGGAGACCCGGGACCTGGCGGAAAAGGCCCTCGCGCTCGCCCGGGAAACGGACGGCGCCCTGAATATTGCGCTGTACCCGCTCGTCAAAGAATGGGGCTTTACGACCGGGCAGTACCAAATCCCCGAACCGGACCGGATCCGGGAGCTGCTGCCGCTTACGGACTGGCACCGGATCACGCTTTCGGACTCGTCGCTCGCGATCGATCCGGGCATGGCCCTGGATCCGGGCAGCCTGGCCAAAGGCTATACGGCCGACGTGCTGACCGCCCGTCTGAAGGAAGCCGGCGTGACCTGCGCCCTGCTGGATCTGGGCGGCAATATCCAGGCGATCGGGACCAGGCCGGACGGCACGCCCTGGCAGGTCGGCATCCGCGATCCCGAAGGCGAAGGCCATCTGGGCATTCTGTCGGCTGCGGACACCGCGGTCGTGACCTCCGGCGGCTACGAGCGGTATTTCACCGGCCCGGACGGGCAGGTCTACTGGCATATCCTGGATCCTTTGACCGGAGCGCCGGCCCGCAGCGGCCTGCTTTCCGTGACCGTAGTCGGCCCCGCCGGCTGGCGTGCGGACGGCCTCTCTACCGCCCTGTTCGTGATGGGCGCGGACAAAGCCCTTACTCACTGGCGGGAAACCGGCGGCTACGAACTGGTCCTGGTCACGGAGGATCATGAAGTCATCGTGACCGAAGGCCTGGCGGACCGCTTTACCCTTTCCGAACCGGACACCTATACCCTGAAAGTGTGGAAGCATGATTAAGACCCGGACCTGGCTCCTCCTGCTCGCCGCGCTGCTTCTCGCAGCGGGCCTCTTCTGGTGGCTCGGCAGCCGCCGGAACAGCGGCAGCGTGGTGCAGGTCATCCACGACGGGCAGCTCCTCAGGGAGATCGACCTGTCCGACGTGCGGGAGCCCTATGAATTCGTGTGGGAAGACGACGCCGGAAACCGCAACCGGATCCGCGTGGAGCCCGGCCGCATCGCCGTCACGGACGCCAACTGTCCGGACCGTCTGTGCGTGCACCAGGGCTGGCTCTCCCGCGCCCTGCCCCCCATCGTCTGTCTGCCCCACCGTCTGATGATCCAGTGGAAGGAGGCTTCCCCGTGAGCAAGGACCCCAGAAAACCGATTTCTCTGACGCTGCGCCTGACCACCGACGCCATGCTGACCGCGCTGGCCCTGGGCATCTACTTCCTGGAAGCGCAGCTGCCGCCCCTCGTCCCGGTCCCGGGCGTCAAGCTGGGCCTTTCCAACATCGTTACGCTCTTTGCCCTCTTCCGTCTGGGCCCGGCCGACGCCGCCGCGGTGCTGCTGGCCCGCGTCCTGCTGGCCTCGCTCTTCGGAGGGCAGGCCGTTTCGTTGCTGTTTTCCCTCTGCGGAGGCGTACTCTGTTTTCTGGTCACGTGGCTTACGCGCCGTCTGCTGAGCGGGAAGCAGATCTGGATCGCGGGCATCCTGGGGGCGCTGGCGCACAATACCGGCCAGATCCTGGCCGCCCGTTTCCTGATCCGGCAGAATGCCATTTTCGCCTACCTGCCGGTCCTCGCCGTCTCCGCCGTCCTGACCGGCCTGTTCACCGGGATCTGCGCCCAGGAGGCTGTCCGCCGCCTGCGGTTTCCGCCCCGTCTTTCCTGAAATGCTTTGCCTTTTCTTCCCCGAACCGCTTTTTTCCCAATAATCCGCTCCGCTTTCCGTTGTTTCCTCTCCGGACCGGTGCTATGATATGCCTTACGGCCGGATCCGCCGCCCGCCCGGGACGGCAGACCGGTTCTTTTTCCCGGAAAGGTTTTATCATGCAAGGTTCGGATATTTTTGCGCAGGAAAAGCCGGCCCGGATCCTGCTGCGCCTGGCGCCTCCCGTCATGTTCGCGCAGCTGATCCAGGCCCTCTACAATATCGTGGACAGCCTGTTCGTGGGCCGCTACTCGGAAACGGGCCTGACCGCCCTGTCCATCATCTACCCCGTCCAGCTGCTGATGATCGCGCTGGCCGTCGGCACCGGCGTCGGCCTGAATACGCTGATGGCCGCGCAGATGGGGTACGGAAAGCGGAAGGACGCCGAAGATGCGGCCGGCACCGCCGCCCCCCTGGCGCTCGCGATCTGGGCGCTCTTTGCCGCCGCCGGCTGGTTTCTGATGCCCGCCTACGCCCGGATGTCGACGCAGTCGGAGGAGATCATCCGGGAAGTCACCGTATACGGCCGCGTCGTCTGCATCGGCAGCTTCGGCCTGACGCTGGAGAGCGTCTGGACCAAGGTCCTGCAGGCGAACGGCGACATGAAAACGCCCATGATCGCACAGATCGCGGGCGCGCTGGTCAATATCGCGCTGGACCCGCTTCTGATCTTCGGCGCGGGCTTTTTCCCGCAGCTCGGCATCCTGGGCGCCGCGGCCGCCACCGTGATCGGGCAGATCGCCGCCGCCTGCATCGTGGCGCGGAAAGGCTTCCGCCGCCCGCCCCGCCGGGACGCCGCCCGCCGATACATCCGCCGCATTTACCGCCTGGGCCTGCCCAATATTCTGATGCAGTCCGCCTATACCTTCTATATCCTCGGCCTGAACCTGATCCTGGCCTCGTTCTCGGACCAGGCGGTCACCGCGCTCGGCCTGTACTACAAATGGCAGACCTTCTTCTTTATCCCGCTGGGCGCCATGCAGACCTGCATCGTCCCGGTCATCAGCTACAACTATGCGGCCCGCAGGATCGGCCGCTGCCGGGCGACCCTGAAGGCCTCCGTGATCTTCGGCTGGGTGTTCATGGCGGTCGGCACACTGTGCTTCGTCACGATCCCGGAGCCCATGCTGCGGGTCTTTACGCGGGACGAGCTGGTCGTCGCCATCGGCCGGATCGGGTTCCGCTTCATCGGGCCCAGCTTCCTCCCCATGGTGACCTCGCTGATCTTCCCGGTCTTTTTCCAGGCCGTTGGCATGAGCCTGAAAAGCTCCGCGCTTACGGTACTCCGCACCGTGGTGCTCTTTGTCCCGCTGGGCTATCTGTTTTCCCGCCTGGGCCTGGACCGCTTCTGGCTCACCTTCCCCGTCACGGAAACGATCACGAGCCTGGCCGGCCTTCTCTTCTACCGCCGCTTCCTGGCCCATGACTATGTGCGGGGGAAAGAGTGAAAATTCCCCGCAGGCCTGGCACGCAAAAAGCCCCTGCTGCCATGACGGCGACAAGGGGCTTTTTTCAGTTTTACGGTCCTGCCGGTCAGCCGGTCAGGATGTGCGGACTTCCCCGCCCTGCGCTTCCGGCTCTTTTTTCCGGATGCCGGCAAATCCGATCCGGATCGCGTCCGCCGGACATTTCCGCGCGCAGTCGCCGCAGCGGATGCATTCCGTGCCGTTGATCTCCTTCACGGGGTCCACACCCATGCGGCAGACGGACGCGCAGGCGCCGCAGTGCACACAGGCGTTTTCGTCCACATGGCCGCGATAGAGCGCCACCCGGTTCATCAGGCCGTAAAACGCGCCGAGCGGGCAGAGATATTTGCAGAAGGGCCGCCAGATAAACAGGCTGAGCACGATCAGCACGGTCAGGATGGCGAATTTCAGGGTGAACAGAGAGCCCAGCAGGCCCCGGACCGTTTTATCCGCAGCCGACAGGAACAGCGCCGCCGTGGTCCCCGAAGGGCAGATGTACTTGCAGAAGAACGGCGTGCGCGCCACGATAAGCGGCAGGACCAGCGTGGCCGCCAGGATCAGGAACTTCAGTTTCCGGAGCGGCTGATCCAGCCGGAAGCGGTTTCTCTTTTTTACCGGGACCAGCGCGGCCAGTTCCTGGATGAGGCCCATCGGGCACAGAAAACCGCACACCGCCCGTCCGAGCAGCGCGCCGAAAAAGAGCAGCAGGCCCATCACATAATACGGGAACCGGAATGGCCTGGTCCCCAGAAAGCTCTGGAGCGAGCCCAGCGGACAGGCGCCCACCGCGCCGGGGCAGGAATAGCAGTTGAGGCCCGGCACACAGACCCCCTTCGCGGCATTTTCACTGATGCGGCCGGTGAAAAAGCCTTTAAAATTCGCATTCTGGAGCAGGGCGGCCGCCGCCATGATCCCCCATCGCTTCTTATCCAATTCCGACACACTCCAGACAGATGCGGACCGCCTTGGCCAGCACCGAATCGTACTGCCCCTGCAGCAGACCGATGAGCGCCAGCGCGGCCCCGGCCAGGAGCAGGATCAGGCCGCCGTACCGCTTCATTTCGCCACCAGCTCTTTCACGACCGCCTCCCACGCATTATAATCGCGGGAACCGATATAGGGCTCGCCGATCACACGGCCGTCCGGCCCCACAAAGATGGTCGTGGGCACATATCCGGTCTGATACGGCTGAAACGCCTGGTCAAACCGCATAACCGGGTAGGTGACGCCGGTCTCCTTCAGCACGCGCTCCATTCCTTCCACGGTCGAATAGACGCCCAGGATCAGCAGTTCCGGATGAGCCGCGTGCAGCTTTTCCAGATCCGGCATTTCTCCGACGCACGGCCCGCACCAGGGCTCCCAGAAATTGATCATGGTCAGCCGGTATTCCGCAAAGATCTGCTCCGTGATCGGCGCGCCGTTCTGATCCGTGCCCGAAAAGCGCATATCCGGCGTGAAATCCGCCGGGGCTGTCTTCTGCTCCGCGGCGGTCCCTGTCGCGGCGGGCATTTCCGCCGTCGTTTCCGCGG
>CADBQE010000021.1 GCA_902796695.1 uncultured Lachnospiraceae bacterium | reverse complement strand
GTGCTATAATCTCTTCCATAGGGCCAGTCCTCCGTATTAGTTTTGTTTCCAAACTTATTCTAACACGTCGGGCTGGTCTTTATCTATACCCAAAAATCCCACAACTATTTTACACTATCATAAGTGGCGGCCGCCCGCCGGCTGTGAAAATGTTTCACGTGAAACATTATTCGAATTATCCTGTCCCGGGAGTATTCTTTTCGCCGGAGAGGGTTCTGAATTGTTTCACGTGAAACATCGACCGGATATCATTATCTCGTCCGAGCTTATGACTGTTTTTATATCGTTCCTTCAGTACCAGCAATGTTTCACGTGAAACATCAGTCAATGGAGAAGCCATTCTCATAATATCTGCCAAATGCGAAAAGGCGGAATGTTTCACGTGAAACATCAGCCAACGAAGAAACCATTCTTATAATTACTGTCAAATATGGAAAGGCGGAATGTTTCACGTGAAACATCAGCCAATGAAGAAACCATTCTCATAATTACTGTCAAAAATAAAAAGGCGGAATGTTTCACGTGAAACATCAGCCAACGAGAAAGCCATTCTCGTAATTCCCGCCACAAATTGAAAAGCGGAATGTTTCACGTGAAACATTCCGCGGAAATCCCTTAATTTCATGAACCCGTTTACGAATTCTTGTGCTTTTCCAGATAAACCTGCAGAACCGCCACATCCGCCGGAGAGACCCCCGCGATGCGAGATGCCTGCCCCAGGGTTTCCGGGCGGATCCGTTCCAGTTTCTGGCGCGCTTCCAGGCGCAGGCTCTGTACGTCCGTGTAATTGATTCCTGCGGGGATCCGCCGACGCTCCAGTTTTGCGAAATGTTCAACCTGCTGGCGCTGGCGCAGGATATATCCTTCGTATTTCAGCGAAATATTGACCTGTTCCCGCACATCGGGCGGCAGAGAAGGGCGGCCGAGATCCAAAGGAGCCAGCGCCTCATAACCCAGTTCGGGCCGCTTCACCAGTTCTTCCAGCGCGATCCCGGACCTGAGCGGCGTAGATTCGTACGATTCCAGCAGCCGCTGCGCTTCCTCCGTGGGCGCCACCGTCACATGTTTCACACGCTCCAGTTCTTCCCGGATCTGCTCCTGCTTCCGCAGGAACTTCCGATACCGCTCCTCATCGATCAGCCCGGCCTCATATCCCCGCGGGGTAAGGCGCAGGTCCGCGTTGTCCTGGCGCAGCAGCAGGCGGTATTCCGCACGGGAGGTCATCATCCGGTAAGGCTCGGTGTTTTCTTTGGTCACCAGATCATCGATCAGCACGCCGATGTATCCTTCCGACCGGTCCAGAACAAATTCCTCCTTGCCGTCCAGCAGCCGTGCGGCATTGATTCCGGCGATCAGGCCCTGCGCAGCCGCCTCTTCGTAGCCGGAAGAGCCGTTGCTCTGCCCGGCGCTGAAAAAGCCGCGGATGAATTTGCACTCCAGCGTGTGCTTCAGCTGCGTCGCATCCACCAGATCATACATGATCGCGTACGCGTTCCGCACGATCCGCGCCTGCTCCAGGCCGGGCACGGTGTGGATCATCGCCTCCTGCACATCCTCCGGCAGAGAGCTGGACATGCCGGAAATATACAGCTCATGTGTGTACAGTCCTTCCGGCTCAATGAAGAGCTGGTGTCTGTCCTTGTCTGGAAATTTAACCACTTTGTCTTCAATTGACGGACAATAGCGGGGTCCCGTCTCTGTTATTTCGCCGGAAAACAGCGGACTGCGGTCTATATTCTGACGAATGACCGCGTGCGTTGCCTCATTGGTATAGGTCAGCCAACAGGAGACCTGCGGCCGTGCGATGTCCTCCGCACGATTGGTAAAGGAAAACGGCGTGACTGGGTCGTCGCCTTTCTGCTCCTCCATTCTGGAAAAATCCACGGTCCGGCCGTCCACGCGCGCCGGCGTGCCGGTCTTGAAGCGAAGGAGCCTCAGGCCCGCCTCCCGCAGCGAATCCGACAGATATTCCGCGCGCTTTAAGCCGTTCGGTCCGGTCTCTTCACTGACTTCGCCGTGCAGGCAGCGGGATTTGAGGTAAGTCCCGGAGCAGAGGATCACGGCTGAGGCCAGATACTGCCAGCCGCCGACGGTCTCCACGCCTTTCACGGCGCCGTCCTCCACCAGGATCCGCGCGACTTCCGCCTGGCGGATGTGCAGGTGCGGCGTGTTTTCCAGCGTTTCCCGCATATACTGGCTGTAGGCGCGCTTATCGGCCTGCGCGCGCAGGGAATGCACGGCCGGCCCCTTGGATTCGTTCAGCATTTTGCTCTGAATATAGGCCTTGTCAATGTTTTTTCCCATTTCGCCGCCCAGCGCGTCCACTTCCCGCACCAGATGGCCCTTGGAACTCCCGCCGATATTGGGATTGCAGGGCATCATGGCGATGCTGTCCACGCTGACCGTAAACAGGATCGTGTCTTTTCCCAGTCTGGCCGTCGCCAGGGCCGCCTCGCAGCCCGCGTGGCCGGCACCGATCACGACAACGTCCGTCCTTGTTATGCAGTTCAAACGCATTTCCGCCATATTATTTCCCCATACAGAATTTGCTGAAGATCTCATCGATCAGGTCTTCCCCGGCCTCTTCGCCCAGAATCAGGCCCAGAGAGCGGTAGGCGTCCATCAGATCGATCGTCAGAAAGTCTTCCGGCGCCCCGTTTTCCAGCGTCAGCAGCGCGTTGTCCAGCGACGAAGCGGCCTGCGCCAGCAGGTTTTTGTGCCTCAGATTGGTGACCAAAAGCGGCTGCTGCCGGATCTCCTCCAGCCGGAACATCTCCTGGATCTTTTCCAGCACCGCATCGATTCCCTGGCCCGTGCGCGCGGAGATCCCGAAGCAGGGCAGTCCGGTCCGAGCCGTGAGCAGCTCCGGCGCCGTTTTCAGCCCCAGATCCGCCTTGTTCAGAAGCAGAAGAGCCGGTTTTCCTTCGCACAGCGACACAAGCGCCTCGTCTTCCTCCTCCGGATCCGCGGAGCCGTCCCGCAGCAGAAGCACCAGATCCGCCTCGCGGACCGCTTCCCGCGCCCGGTCGATCCCGATGCGCTCCACGGTGTCTTCACTTTCGCGTATTCCGGCCGTATCGGAAAGACGCAGGACCAGCTGCCCCACACGGCAGCTTTCCTCTATCGTATCGCGCGTCGTTCCGGGGATCCGGGTCACAATGGCCCGCTCAAATCCCAGCAGATAGTTGAGAAGCGAGGATTTTCCCACATTCGGCCGCCCCACGATGGCGGTCCGTATCCCTTCCGCCAGTACGCGGCCGTTGTCGGAGGAGGAGAGGAGCGTGCAGATCCGGTCCCTTAATGCTTCCAGCTGCGGCCGGATCTTTTCCGCGTATCCGTCCAGGGAATAGTGCTCGGGATCGTCCAGCGCCGCCTCGATAAAGGCCGTCTTCTCCAGAATATCGGCCCGCATGGCGCGGATCTTCTCGGAATGCGCCCCCTGGAGCTGCTTAACGGCCGTCTCCCGGGCCAGCTCGGTGTTTGCGGAGATCAGATCCATTACCGCTTCCGCTTCGCTTAAGTCCAGCCGCCCGTTCAGGAAGGCGCGTTTTGTGAATTCCCCGGGCTCCGCCAGGCGCGCGCCGGCGCTCAAAACGGTCTCCAGCACCCGCTGCAGCACCAGCGGCCCGCCGTGGCACTGCAGTTCCACGGTATCTTCCGCCGTGTAGCTGTGCGGCGCCTTCAGAAATACGACCAGCGCCTCATCCAGCACCTCGCCGTCCTCCGTGATTTTCCCGTAATACAGATGATTCGGGACCGCCTCCTCAAGAGACAGCCCGCGAAGCTGCACGAGCGGCGCGCAGAGCTTTGCCGCGCCCGCGCCGCTGACCCGGACGATCCCGATGCCGCCGGCCGTAAGACCGGTCGAAATAGCGGCGATAATATCCTGCTGGATCATAACAAACCTCTCTGTTTCAGACGTGACAGGGGGACGGTTCCTTTGTCACACGGCCGGCCCCTGCGGACCGGTATCTGCCGATATCCATTCAAAATAAGGGGCGGTCAGACGGCCGCCCCCCGGTTTTTATTCTGCTTCCTGTTCCGCGCCTTCGGCTTTGCCGGGCTTTTTGCCGCCGCCGCGTTTCAAGGAGATCACGACGTGACGGTAGGGCTCCTCCCCTTCGCTGGAGGTGATCACGCTCCGGTCATTCTGCAGGCAGGAGTGGATGATCCGTCTTTCATAGGGGTTCATCGGCTCCAGAACGATGGGCTTGCGGGTCTTCTTGACCTTGGCCGCGCAGCTGCGGGCCAGGTTTTCCAGACTGTCTTCGCGCCGTTCCCGGTAGTTTTCGATGTCCAGCTTCACGCGGATGTATTCATCCCGGTTCTTGTTGACCACCAGGGAGGTCAGGTACTGCAGAGAATCCAGGGTCTGTCCGCGCTTGCCGATCAGGATGCCCATTTCTTCGCCCTGCAGATCCAGGTTCAGGGTGTGCTCCTCTTCATTGTAGTCGCCCAGGATCTCCACTTCCATATTCATGGTGCGGAAGAGATTTTCCAGAAACTCCTGCGCGGTTCCCATGACCGTATCCTTGGCCCAGGCTTCGATCACGGCCGGACGGGCTCCGATGCCCAGAATTCCGTTGCTGCCCTTGTCCACCACAACGTATTCCAGCTCGTTGCTGGTGATCCGAAGATCTAAAATAGCTTTATTGATCGCATCATCGATGGTCTTTCCGTTGAATAATACGTGCTTCATATCGGTCCTTCTCTGTTATTTCTTGTTTCTTTCGTTGTAGTCCCGCACCATATTGGCCTTGGCCGCCAGGGAGCCCGGCGCCGCCGCCTTCTTGGTATAGTAATCCGTGGATTCCTTGACCATGGCTTCTTTTTCTTCTTTGCTCAGGCCGGAGTAATCCGTTTTCTTGGCGGCCGCCGCACGGCTGGCTACGCCGCTCGTGCTGACGCTGCCCATCTGGCGGGTGGACATGTTGGCCTTTTCGGAAATGGGCGGCAGTCCCTTGCGGGCGCGCTTTTTATTGGCTTTTTCCACGTTTTCCCTGATCAGTTCTTCCGTGGATTTCTTGTCCAGATGCTTGTTGATCACCAGCTGCTGAACAGCCATGACCAGGGACTGGATCAGCCAGTACCAGCCCAGGAATGCGGGGAAGGACACCGCCATCACGCCCAGCATGATCGGCATGATGTAGTTCATGCTCTTCATGGCGCCCATGGCGTCATTCTGCTGACCGGACGCATTCTGACGGGAGGTGAGCAGCTTGGTGGACAGATACTGGGTAACGGCCACTAAAATGGGGATCAGGATGGCAGGCGTGATGCGCCAGCCCGGCGCTTCCTGCAGATTGATGCCCAGTAACTGCCACATGCTGTTCCAGGTTTCGGTGCTCAGTTTTTGTTCCAGCACCTTATAATGGCTTACATATTCTCTCATCCGGTAAATTACGGGATACAGCGCGAACAGGATAGGCATCTGCAGCAGCATGGGCAGGCAGCCGGAAAACATGGAAACGCCGTATTTCTGCTGGATGGCCTGCTGCTCTTCGTACATTTTCTGACGGGAGACCGCGTCGGTCTTGCCCTGGTACTTCTTCTGAAGTGCCTGGATCTCGGGATTGATGATAGCCTGCATCCGGGCGGTCTTCTGCTGCTTGATCGTGAAGGGGAGCAGCAGCATTTTGGTGATGACCGTAAATAAAACGATGCAGAGCGCGATATTGTAGATGCCCACCTGATCGAGCAGCCACATAATGCCGTTCATGATCTGGCCGAATACCCAGATGAACGGCTTCACAAAGAACCAGTTTTCGTAAAAAAAGGTCTGCGGGGTATTTGCCGCGGCTTCCGCCGTCAGCAAAAAGAGTGGATTCATACTTTCCTCCGAAAATCACGGCGGGAGACCCGTTTTCCCGGCCATTCCTCCGGAACGGGATCCAGACCTCCCTCTGAAAAAGGATTACAACGCAAAATTCTCCAGACAGCCAAAACAGTCCCTTTGAATGCTCCGTGCTTTTCCAGGGCCTGGACAGCATATTCCGAGCAGGTAGGGATGTATTTGCAGGTTCCGGAGGGTTTTAAGGGCGAGATGCGCTTCTGATAAAAACGGATCGGTGCGATCAGCATACGTTTCATGGCATCTCACCCTCATACCAGGTTTCTGACTTTTTTCCCAGATAAAGCAGACAGTCTTCAATTTCCCGAAAGCTTTTTCCGGCTGCTTCCCTGCGGGCCACAACACAGTAATCCGCGGCGGCCCATTCCGATTTTCTAAGGCGGAAGCTCTCCCTGATCAGGCGGCGAAGCCGGTGTCTTTCCACACTGTTCCCCACCTTTTTGCTGATCGAAATTCCGAGTCGACCAGCTTCCTGTCCTTTTTCCGATTCATAAATATACAGGACCAGGAGTCTGCTGCCGTACGCCTTTCCGTTCCGGTAGACGCCGGCAAAATCCGATTTGCTTTTCAGCGCGGGCAAAGGTCTGAGGTCATGCATATGTCAGCTGCTTTCCTCGTAAAAATAAGACCACCTGAGCGGCCTTAAAATGCGATCTTCGCTCTGCCTTTGGCTCTGCGGGCCGCCAGGACCTTTCTGCCGTTCGCCGTTTTCATTCTGGCGCGGAAACCGTGGACACGCTTGTCCGATACCCGCTTGGGCTGAAATGTCATTTTCATGAGACCGTTCCTCCTTATCAAAGCTGCTTCCTGAAAAAAGCGCATTGTGTATTATATAGAAGAAAGCCTGCGCCGTCAAGCGATTTTTTCTTGAAATGCCGCAGGGACAAAGCAAATCCCGCTTTTTCGACCCCGGTAAATATCGGAAATACCTGAACAAAATGTGAATAACCCTGTGGATAACTTTTCCGTTTTTCTATCCTCATTTTTTATCCTCCCGGTATTGTGGATAAAGTGGATAAATCTTAAAAATACCCTGTTTATCGGCCTTTTTTTATCCGGTTCTTCCGATTTTTGGTGGATAACCCGTGGTTTTCTGTGCATGAAACCCGGAAATACGGGGTTATGCCCTCGGATTTTATCCACAATCGGACGCCGGAAATTGATTATTTTCGCGAAAATCTTGTAAATTTATCCACTTTTTGCTATGATAGACGGGTCCGGTTCGGATGCCATTTTGATCCGAAAGAGGTTTTTTATGTTTGAAAAAATTAAAGAGCGCTGGGCCGATATTCTGGACGGAGTCCGGGAAGGCAAGGAGCTGAGCGAAGTCGGCTACCGCACCTGGATCTCCCCGCTCGAACCCCTATCCCTTGAGAACGGCCGGCTGAAGATTTACTATCCCGGAGACAAGGCTTCCGCGGATTTCGTCTATAAACGCTATGCTTCCTTCTTCCGCTATGTGATAGAAGAACTGACCGGCATTGCCTGCGAGATCAGCATCGTCACATCCCGGGACAGCACGGAGCAGACCCGGAAATCTTCCTACGATTTCAGCATTGCCAACCTGAACGCCCGCTACACCTTCGATTCCTTTGTGGTGGGTCAGAACAACATGGTCGCGCACGCGGCCTCCGTTACGGTGGCGGAATATCCCGGAGAGGAATACAATCCCCTCTATATTTACGGCGGCGCCGGCCTGGGCAAAACGCACCTGATGCAGTCCATCGCCCACCATATTCTGAAAAACAACCCCAAATTCCGGGTCCTGTACGTCACGTTCGAAAAGTTTCTGAATGACTACATTTCCTCCATCTCGCCCGACAACTATACGGTGGAGGAATTCAAGGAAAAATACCGGAATGTGGACATTCTGCTGATTGATGACATCCAGTTCATCTCCAAAAAAGAAAGCACGCAGGAGCAGCTCTTCCATACCTTCAACAGCCTGTATGAAAACGGCAAGCAGATCGTGCTCTCCAGCGACCGTCCCCCGAAGGAGATCGACAACCTGGAGGAGCGGCTGCGCACGCGCTTTGAGCAGGGCCTGACCGTGGACATCGGCCTGCCGGATTTTGAGACCCGCATGGCCATCCTGCGCAAAAAAGAGGAGATCGCCGGGTACAACATCGACAACGAAGTGATCAATTATATCGCTTCCCACATCAAATCCAACATCCGGGAGCTGGAAGGGGCCCTGACCAAGGTCGTCGCGTATTCGCGCGTCAACATGCGGCCCATCAATCTGGCCCTGGCCGAGGAAGCGCTGCGCGACCAGATCAATCCGGACACGCCGCGCGAAGTAACTCTTCCTTATATATTCGAGATGGTCTCCAACCATTTCGGCATTCCTTCCTCCGACATCATTTCCCAGAAAAAGGATGCGGAGATCGTTCTGCCCCGCCAGATCGTCATGTATCTGGCCCGGGAAATGACGCAGACCCCTTCCGACAAGATCGGCCTGTTTCTGGGAGGCCGCGATCATTCCACCGTCCTGTACGGCAAAAAGAAGATCCAGGAACGCCTCCGCACGGACAGCGCCCTCAAAACCACCCTGGACATCCTGCGGAAGAAGATCAACCCCTGATATCCACATTTGCACGGGGATAAATCCGGGATGGCCGGGCATAACCTGCCCGGGAAAAGAGAGCCTCCGAAACGCCTGTTGACATCCCGCCGGTTATCCTCCCGTTCCCCACGGGGCACGCACCCTTTTCTCCCCTGCGTTTTCGCAGGCAGCACAACGGTAAAGGCAGCTTTTCAACAAATCCACCGCCTTTATAATAATCATCATTAAGTACCACTATAAAAGGAGCCGTCATGTTAGATATTTTCCTGTCCCGGCAAAAAATGATCCAGGCCATCAACGCCGCCGGCAAGGCTGTTCCCACCCGCACCACACTGCCTATCCTGGAATGCTTCCTGCTGGAAGCCAAAAACGGGAAGATCAGCCTGATGGCCAACGATATGGAGATGGCGATCCGCACCGAAGTGAGCGGAACGATCATCGAAGAGGGCAAAATTGCCCTGGACTCCCGCATTTTCTCCGATATTATCAAGAAAATGCCGGAGGAAGAGATCCACATCAAAGTGGAAAGCAACCTGAACGTCATTATCAGTTCCGGCGCCAGCGTGCAGAACCTGGCCGGCAACAACGGAGAGGACTTCATCGGAATGCCGACGCTGGACAAGGGAACTCCCGTCGTCATCTCCCAGCTGAGCCTCAAGAATATCATTGAAAAGACGATCTTCTGCACCGCGCCGAACGACAGCAACAAAATGATGACCGGCGAGCTGTTCGAGATCAAAAACAACGTCCTGCGCGTGGCGGCCGTGGACGGCTACCGCATCGCGATCCGCTACTGCGTGCTGAACGAATACTATGAGAACAAGTCCGTCATCGTTCCGGGCAAGACCTTAAACGACATCAGCCGCATTTTATCCGGGGATTCCCAGAAAAATGTGGAGATCTACCTGGGCCGCAACCATATCCTGTTCTCGTTCGAAGACACTACGCTGGTGAGCCGGCTGATCGACGGCGATTACTTCCGGATCGACCAGATGATCACCAATAATTTCGAAACCCGCCTGACCTTGAACCGCCGGGACTTCCTGGCCGCCATCGACCGCTCCATGACCTTTGTGCGGGAAAGCGACAAGAAGCCGGTCATTCTGGATATTACGGATCAGGGCATGACCTTGAGCCTTACGTCCAATATCGGTTCCATGACCGAGAAGGTGGAGGCGGAAAAAGAAGGCAGCAATCTGATGATCGGCTTTAACCCGCGCTTCCTGATCGATGCGCTGAAAGCCATCGAGGATGAAAATATCAACCTGTATCTGACCAATTCCCGGGCGCCGGGCTTTATCCGGGATGAGGAGAGCACCTATATTTATCTGGTGCTGCCCGTGAATTTTGTGACCCGTTAAGCAGCCGGCGCGAAGGAAAGACATGGAAATTACGATCAAAGATGAATTCATCAAACTCGGGCAGGCTCTGAAACTGGCCGGCCTGGCGGAAAACGGCGCGGAAGCGAAGGAAATGATCGCGCAGGGCGCCGTGACCGTCAACGGAGAAATCGATACCCGCCGGGGACGCAAATGCCGTCCCGGCGATGTCATCGCCTGCGGCGGAAAGCAAGTCACGGTCAAATGCTTGTAAGATCCGTCTCCCTGATACAATTCCGCAGTTATTCGGGCCTCCGGATGGAGCCGGCGCCGGGCATCAATCTTCTTTACGGAGACAACGCCCAGGGTAAGACCAATCTGCTGGAGGCAGTCTATCTGTGCGCCACGGCCTCGTCGCACCGAGGCGCGAAGGACAGGGAAATGATCGCGTTCGGCTCGGACGAAGCCCATATCCGGCTGGATGTGGAAAGCAAAGGCATCGGCACCCGGATCGACCTGCACCTGAACCGGGAAAAGAAGCGGGAAGTGCAGGTGAACAATGTTCCGCTGCGGAAAATGTCGGATCTTCTGGGGCTGTTCCACGTGGTATTTTTCTCGCCGGAGGACCTGAAGATCATCAAAAGCGCCCCGGTGGAGCGCCGCACCTTTATGAATGTGGAACTCTGCCAGCTGGACGGCGCCTATACCCGGGACCTGATGGATTACAAAAGGACCCTGACGCAGCGGAATGCCCTGCTCAAGGAAATGCGGGAAAACAGGGATTACGGCTCGCTGCTGGACGCCTACGACACGCGCCTGGCCGCCGCCGGGGAACGGCTGATGACGGCCCGCCGGTCGTTCACGGAAGAACTGGAAGAAATCGTACAGGGGATCCACCGCGAACTGACGGACGGAAAGGAAGACCTTCGGATCCGCTACGTACCCGGCGCGGAAATGGGCCGGATGGAGGAAAAACTGTTCCTCACCCGTGACAGGGACTTATCGCAGGGCAGCACGCTGATCGGTCCCCAGCGGGATGAAATGGAATTTGCCATAAACGGCATCGATGTGAAGCATTTCGGCTCTCAGGGGCAGCAGCGGACCACCGCCCTGTCCATGAAGCTGGCGGAGATCGGGCTGGTAAAACAGAAACGCGGAGAGCCGCCGATCCTCTTGCTGGACGACGTGCTGTCCGAACTGGATGCGGGAAGACAGGAAAAACTGCTGGGGAGCTTAAGCGGCATCCAGACCTTCCTGACCTGTACGGGGCTGGACGATTTCGTACGCCGCCAGGTCCGGGCGGACAAGAAGTGGAAAGTGACGAAAGGAACCTTAACGGAGGATGATACATGAGTGAAATGAGCAAATTGCAGGAGGGTCTGCAGGAATATACAGCGGATCAGATCCAGATCCTGGAAGGGCTGGAAGCGGTCCGCAAGCGTCCGGGCATGTATATCGGCACCACCTCGTCCCGGGGCCTTCATCACCTGGTCTACGAGATCGTGGACAATGCGGTGGATGAAGCGCTGGCAGGCTTCTGCACGGAGATCCAGGTGGAGCTGAACAAGGACGGCTCCGTCACGGTCGTGGACAACGGCCGCGGCATTCCCGTAGGCATCCATCCCAAAGCGGGC
>CADBQE010000020.1 GCA_902796695.1 uncultured Lachnospiraceae bacterium | reverse complement strand
CTCCGCGGGGACCGGCACGTCTTCCGACGGATCCGTCCCTTCCCGGTGCAGCAGGCCGCGGTGCACGCACATGCTGTAGTCCGGGTGCGCTTCCAGGAAATCCGTCTGGCGCTGCAGCTTGAGCGGATCCGTGAACTGATCGTCCCCGTCGCAGATGGCAAAATACCGGCCTCGGGCCTTCGGATACACGAAGGTCTTCATGATGGGGGTGTCCGGTTTGGAATACTGGTTTTCGGTCTGATAAACAGGCCGGATGATGTCCGGATACCGGGCTTCGAATTCCCGGATCACGGCGGCCGTCCCGTCCGTGGAGGCGTCGTCATGCACGATCACTTCGAACGGGAAATCCGTCTGCTGCATCACAAAACTTTCCAGCGTCTGCCGGATATACGCTTCGTGATTGTAAGCCAGACACAGAATGGATACCAAAGGGGTCACAGCGATCCCCCCCTTATTTCAGAATAATGTCGCAGATGCGGTCGATATCATCGGCCGCCAAGTCCGCATACAGCGGAAGGGTCAGCACCCGGTCCGCGATATGGGCGGCGATCGGGGTCTTTTCGCGGCCTGCGGTGGGCAGAGCGCGGTAGCAGTCGATATCGTTGGTCAGCGGATAGAAATATTTGCGGGGCACGATGTCTTCGGCAGCCAGTCTGTCAAAGACCTCGTCCCGGGTATAGCGGAATCCGTCGAAGACGACGGGGAAATACGCGTGGTTGGGCGTTACGCCCGGCTGCGGCTCCGCCAGGACAATGCCCGGCCGGCCGGCCAGCCTCGCCCGGTAATGCGCCACGACCCGGCCCCGCTTTTCGATCTCTTCCGTCACATGGCGCAGATTGCACAGCCCCATGGCGGCCTGAAACTCGCTCATTTTGGCATTGCCGCCCACGTAAGCCACTTCTTCCGGGCCGCGGATGCCGAAGTTTTTCAGATCGTTCAGCAGCTGGCTGCGGGCGGAATCGCGGTAAGCCAGCGCGCCGCCCTCAATGGTATGAAAGACTTTGGTGGCATGGAAGCTGAACATCGAAATATCACCGTAGGAGGCGCTGCTGACCGGCGCCTCTTCGGGCGTCCGCTGCCGGAATACGCCGAAGGCATGGGCTGCGTCGTAGATCAGCGGCAGATGATATTCTTCCGCCAGGCGCGCGAACGCGTCCACGTCGCACAGGCGGCCGTATACGTGCACGGGCAGGATCGCCACGGTCTTTTCCGTGATCAAGGCGCGGACTTTTTCCGGATCCAGCGTATAATCCCGCGGATTGATGTCCGCGAAGACCGGAACGAGCCCGTTCCGCGTGATCGCGTGCGTTGTGGAAACAAAGGTGTAGGGTGTGGTAATGACTTCCCCGCCCGCGGGCAGGTGCAGGGACGCGACCGCCGTCTCCAGCGCCAGATGGCCGTTGGTGAACAGCGTCACGTGCGGGATCCCGAAATAGTCCGCCAGCGCGGCCTCCAGGGCCTGATGCTTGTCGCCCATATTGGTCAGCCAGTGGGAGTCCCACAGGTCTCTCAGTTCTTCGCAGAATTCGTCAAAAGCCGGCAGAGAGGACCGGGTTACATTGATTCGCATGGTACTTCTCCTAAACAGCACGCGTCAGATATATTCTCCGGCGGTGACGCGCAGCACGCTGCCGGTCATCATGGCGGAGGCGTCGGACATCAGATAGACCAGGGCCTCCAGATAGTCGCTGCGTTCCAGCATGCGGCCCATGGGAAGGATCCCCGCCGCGCGCCGGCGCAGCTGCGCCTCGCTTTCGCCCTGGGAGCGGCGCAGGGCCACTTCACCTTCGGTGGGCGTCCAGCCTAAGGTCAGATAATTGCAGCGGATCTGTTCCGACGCGTAATTATGGGCGATATGCTCCATCAGAACACGCAGCACGCCCTTGGAGCAGGCATAGGCCGCGCGGTCCTTCTGGCCGCCCCAGGCATGGGCCGAGCCGGTCAGGACAATGCTTCCGCCGCCCTGCTTCCGCATGGGCTCCAGCGCCTGCTGGATGCAGAAGAAGGCCGCCCGGAAATTGATGTTCATCACCTTGTTGAAGGTATCTTCGTCACAGGTATCCAGAGGCGAGACCGGCGTGATGCCGGCATAGATATACAGGCCATCGATCCGGCCGAAATGCCGGACCGTTTCATCGATCAGCTTCCGGCAGTCGTCCACGTTTTCCAGATCGGTATGGACGAACAGGCCTTCGCTGCCGTAGGTCTCCATCAGGCGCACGGAGCGGCTGGCCGCTTCTTCATCCCGGCCGCCGATCACGACTTTCGCGCCGCGGCGGGCGAATTCCTCCGCCGCCGCCCGGCCCACGCCCTTGGTGCCGCCGGAGACCGCGATCACTTTTCCCGTCAGTTCTTTTTCCGTCATGCCAGCTCCAGCGCTTTGTCCGCATCAAAGGCGGTCAGGACCATATTCTGTCCGTTTTCGTCGTAAACCTTCACGGCGGCGGCGTATTCCTTCAGGGCAGCCGCCAGCTCTTCTTTCGTGTCGCAGACCAGGTACAGGCGGGTCAGGACCTGCTTTTCGGTCCCCACCCATTCGGGCAGCACTTCGTCGCCCTCATGCAGGCGCACGATGTTGGCCACGGCCCGCGGATCCGATGCCGCGCGGTCCAGCCCTTCGATACGGGCGATCCGGCCCTGCCGCAGCAGGAACCACTGGGTGGCGGCCCATCTGCCGCGGAAGCGGGCATCGTCTTCCTTTGCCAGGTCCACATCCCCTTCACTGCCGGTCAGAGCGAAGCGGATCAGCATCTCGCGCTGGTCAAAGCCGTGAACGGCCTTCATCAGCAGGTGCGGGGCTTCGCCCTGCAGGCGGAAGCCGGTATCATATACATAGAACTCGCCGTCCTCATAGAAAGCGGACAGCATCAGCACGCCGTTCCGGATGCCGATGGCTTTGAAGAGCCGCAGCGCATTCGGGTGCATGCGTTCGAAATATTCGTCGATATGTTTGGACGGATAGGTTCCGCCCAGGCAGACCCGGGACAGGCCGGGCTGTTCATCCGTGGTATAGCGGTCGTAAATGCAGGACGCGCTGCAGTATCCGTCCTTGAACGTATAGTACAGGCCCATGTCTTCGCACTGCATGTAGCGTTCCACGATAAAGCGGCGGGAGCGGGAAGCGTTCAGTGCTTTTTCCACGGCGGCCGGGATCTCGGATTCGGAGAAGCAGACCGTCATGCCCATGCCGCTGTAGCTGTCGACCGGCTTGACCATGACCGGATAGACGATCTTATCCAGGTCTTCCCGGCGCAGGTGTTCGTCCAGATAGTACTCCGGCACGCCGTGCACGCCGTAGCGTTCGCAGGTGGCCTTGCAGACGTCCTTGTAGGAAAATACGTTCACGATATCCTGCGTGGCATAGCAGTAAAAGCCGAGGGCATCGCAGACTTTGCAGTAAGCGGGGACCAGGATGTCCGCGACGCCGACCAGCACGCCGTCGACCTGCTCCTGCCGGGCCAGCGCCACCAGGCCGGGCACGTCCAGCCCGTCCACGTCGCAGGCCTTCCAGGCATATTTTTTGGCGGGGTCATCCGGGCGGTTGCTGGTGACCAGGGTCTTCACGCCCATGGCATTCGCAAGCTCCACCAGCGGAATGGTCTCCGGATTGGCGCCTAATATCAGCAGTTTTCTGCCGGTCAGATCGTTATTCATCGGGTCTCCTTTCAGACGGGCCGCGGCCCTTAGGTCAGAGCCAGTTCTTCGCCGGAGCACATGAACAGGAAAGGCTGTTCCGGGTGCTCCTTTGTCATGCATTCGTAAAACAGGTCCGCGCGGCCGCCGTGGGAAGCGAACATGCCGAAATGGCAGGGGACCAGCAGGCGGGGCTTAACCAGGGCTGCCAGCTGCGCGCAGTCTTTCCAGTCGAGGTTTCCGTAGGCGCCGTTGATGGGGGCGGCCATGAAATCCACCGGGCCGTCGGACAGGTATTCCGGGACCAGGTCCGGCCGCAGGCAGGTATCGCCCACAAAAAGGAGCCGCCTGCCGTCACATTCCGCCAGCAGGCCTACGGCCAGCGGCGCGCCCGTTCCGTGGTCGCAGGAAATAAAATGCAGCCGGAAGCCGGCCGCTTCCGCGCGGTCTCCGGGCGACACAAACGTTACGCGGGCTTCATCCAGCCCGTTCCGCTTCACCAGGTCCCGGCAGTCTTTGGCCGCAAACAGGACGCTGTGCGGTCTGAAGAGGGCCGGCATGGCGTCCGCGTCGTAGTGATCGTAATGAAAATGAGTGGCCGTGATCACATCCGCCGGCAGCTCCTCCGGGCGGATCGGAGCG
>CADBQE010000019.1 GCA_902796695.1 uncultured Lachnospiraceae bacterium | reverse complement strand
TGGCGCGGAATTCCTCCGGGCAGATAAAAGTCAGTCCTCCGTCCGCGGTTATTCTTTTCATGGCGCCTGTACCTCCCTGTGATTCAGTATCATAATAAAAACGTCCGTTCCTTCTTCCGCCTCCAGTATAGCACAGATTCCGCGGAAAGTACAGAAGGAACGGCAATCCGATTGACAAACGGCCGGACGGCCCGCTATGATGAAGCGGAGAAGGAGGAGAACCGGACAGACATGGATTATGAAATTATCCGCAGCAGCCGGAAGACGCTGGGACTGGAGATCAAGAACGGCCGGATCCTGGTCCGGGCGCCGCAGCGTGCTTCCGAAAAAAGCATCCGGGCTTTCGTGCAGCAGCATGAAAACTGGATCCGGAAGCATATGGAACGCATCCGGGCCCGGGAGGAGGCGCTGGGCGTGCCCGTGCCGCTCACGCAGGAAGAGATCCGGACGCTGCAGGAAAAAGCCCGCGCGATCATACCGCTGCGCGCGGCTTTCTACGCGCCGCGCGTCGGCGTCACATACGGCCGCATCACGATCCGCTGCCAGAAGACCCGCTGGGGCAGCTGCAGCAGCGCCGGAAACCTGAACTTCAACTGGCTCCTCATGCTGGCGCCGATGGAGGTACTGGACAGTGTGGTGGTGCATGAACTCTGCCACCGTCTGGAGCCGAATCATTCCGCCCGGTTTTACGCGCACGTGCTCCGGGTTTATCCGGAATACCGGAAATGGAACCGGTGGCTGAAGGAAAACGGGGCGTATCTGATGGCCCGGGTGCCGGGCCGCGAATAAAAGCGCGGAAGACAGAAAATCAAAAAGGCCGGGGGAGTGCCCCGGCCTTTTATGTCCGCCGGCTGCGGGAGCCGGCATTTTTTAATTAATACGCGGTGGTCATCGCGCCGTCGCACAGGAAAGCCTGGCCGGTCAGAGAACCGTTCGCTTCGCTCATCAGGAAAGCGGCCAGACGGCCGATCTCGTCGACGGTCTGATAGCGCTTCTGCGGGAAGTCGGCGCTGTCGCGCTTGGTGTATTCTTCCTCGGTAATGCCTTCCTTCTCCGCACGGATCGTGTTCAGGTACTTGATGCGGTCGGTGTAGATGCGGCCGGGGCCGATCGTATTGACCAGGACGTTGTACTGCGCCAGTTCGCGGGCCAGGGACTTGGACAGGCCGACGACGCCCATGCGGAAGGTGTTGGAGATGATCAGGTTGTCCAGCGCCTGCTTGATGGAAGAGGAGGTGCTGTTCAGGATGCGTCCTTCGCCGCCTTCCTTCATGTAGGGCAGAACCGCGCGGATCGCGATGATGTAGCTGTGCAGGCATTTTTCGTAGCCGTCAGCCCAGTCTTCTTCGTTTACGCCTTCAAACTTGCCGGCCTTGGGGCCCGGGCACAGGTTGACCAGGCCGTAGATGCCGCCCAGATCCTTCGCGGCGTCGTTGATCATCTTCACGATGCTGTCGGGATCCTTGATATCGGAAATGTAGGGGTAGGGACGATTGCCGGTCTCTTTTTCGATATAAGCGACCGCTTCATCCAGATCCTTCTTGAAAGGCTCAGCCGTCGTGATCACGACCTTGGCGCCTTCGCGGGCCAGTTCCGTAGCGATGCCGCGGCCGATGCCGGCGGCGGAAGATAAGCAGACGATAACCTTGTTCTTTAATCCGAGATCCATTTTATTTCTCCTTTGAATTTGATTTTTTTCCGGGGACCGTAGTCGTTTTTCTGTGGTCCGCATGTCGTTTTTCGGTGGACTGTATGTCGGCTTTTCGTAGGGGCCGCTCTGTGAGCGGCCCGCATACTTCGCGGCTCTTAATGCTTCTTTAAATCCTTGACCGGGTTCTGCAGCGGGGCCATCTCGAATCCGTCGGGGCCTACGATGCGGCATTCCGCGATATCGCCGTCATTGATCGCAAAGGCACGGGGGGTGCCGGTGGACAGCACGTCGCCGGCGTACCAGCCCTGAATGCTGGAGTGCAGGGAAACCAGACGGGCGGGGCGGTGGGTCATATTGGCTACGACGTTCTTCGCATACACTTCGCCGTTGTGAACGCTCTGGACTTCCAGCTTCAGCACGTCCGGAACCTCATCCGGGGTCACTAACTGCGGGCCGAAGGAGAAGAAGGTAGGGAAGTTCTTCACGATGGTCAGGTAGCGGGGATTGCCCTTGACATAATCATTGCCCTTCAGGATGGACTCTTCGGTCATATCCAGAATGGTGGTGTAGCCCGCTACGGCGTCCAGCCAGTCGGCTTCCGCCACGTCGCGGCAGTCCTTGCCCAGAATCACGCCCAGCTCGGCTTCCGCGGTGGTGCGCTGCGCCTCTTTGAGGCGGGGCAGTTCGATGTCGTCGCCGGGGCCGATCAGGGTGTCGGCCATCTTGAAGAAGCTGCCCGGGAAGCCCTGAGGAGCGGCGTCGCCGATATCACCGGCATGGTCCACATAGTTGAGGCCGATGCCGAAAATGCGCTTGGGGTCGCGGTACAGAGGGGCGTAGACGACCTGATCCTGCGGTACCAGCCCGGGGACGGTCTCCAGCTCGGCCTTGCCGCCGGCGTTGTACCAGTCGGTCAGGTTCTTTAACTGGCCGGACTTGATCAGAGGCAGCAGCGTCTCTTCCCAGATGGTGTTCTTGGCCTGATTCAGTGCACGGATGGGCAGGATGCCCTTTTCCAGTACGATGCCGGCGATCTCTTCGTTGTTCAGTTTGATGGTGGCAAGTCTCATGGCTGTACTCCTTTATTTCTTCAGGTTTTCCACGGCTTCCCGCAGTCTGCGGCAGCCTTCCACAATGTTCTCATAGCTGTTGGCAAAGGACATGCGCAGGTATCCTTCGCCGCCGGGGCCGAATACGTCGCCGGGCACCAGCGCGATCTCCGCATTCTCCAGCAGGTAGGCGGCCAGATCCGCGGACTTCATGCCCAGCTTTTTGCAGTTGATGAAGATATAGAACGCTCCCTTGGGCTTTAAGCAGGAGAGGCCGGGGATCTCGTTGATGGCCTTCACCGCGTAATCCCGGCGGCGGGTGTATTCCTTCACCATTTCCTTCACTTCATCGCCTTCCTCGTTCAGCGCGACCGCGGAAGCGGCCTGGGCGAAGGACACGGCGCAGGTGGTGTTGTGCTGGTGGAACTTGTTCAGGACCGGAATGAATTCCTCCGAGGCGGCCACATAGCCGATGCGCCAGCCGGTCATGGAATAGGCCTTGGACATGCCGTTCATCGTGAAGGTGCGTTCCTTCATGCCGGGCAGGGAGGCGATGCTGATGTGCTTTTCGCCGACGTAGATCAGGCGCTCATAGACCTCATCGGAGATCACGGCCAGATCGTGGCGGATGGCGATCTCCGCCAGTCCGTTCAGCGTGCGCTCGGACAGCACGCCGCCGGTGGGGTTGTTGGGGGTTACGATAACGATGGCCCGGGTCCTGTCCGTGATCTTGGATTCGATCTCGGCCAGGTCCATCTGGTACTCGTTTTCTTCCTTCAGTTCATAGGTGACCGGGACCGCGCCCAGCAGACGGGGTACGTTGATATAGTTCATCCAGACGGGGTCCGGGACCAGGATCTCGTCACCGGCGTCCAGCAGGCTGGCTAACACGGCGAAGACGGCTTCGGACAGGCCGGCGGTCACCAGGATCTCCGTGGGTTTGCAGTCGATGTTGTTCTCGCGGCGCAGCTTGTCGGCGATCGCCTGGCGCAGCTCCATGGTACCGAAGTTGGACGTGTAGAAGACATCGCCGGCGTCCAGGCGTTCTTTGGCCGCCTTCTTGATGTATTCGGGGGTGTCGAAATCGGGACGGCCGATCTCGAAGTGGATGACGTGACGGCCGGCGCGTTCCATGGCCAGCGCTTTTTCGTTGACCTTGCGGATGCCGGAGGGGGCCATCTTGTCCATGCGGGATGCGATATGGATTGCCATGATCGATTCTCCTTTATCTTGCGGTTTGGGTTTGTTTCTGATATGATTCTGCCATAGGATGAGCAGTTTGTAAAATACGAAAGACTTTATCACCTTATCAGTTTTTACTTATGACAGGAGGGCGTCATGCTCAGCTACCGCGACTATATCCTGGCGATCAGCCGCTGCCGCAGCTTTTCCAAAGCGGCGGATCAGCTTCATATCTCCCAGCCATGGCTCAGCGCCGCCATCAAAAAGACGGAACAGGAGCTGGGGCTTCCGCTGTTTGACCGCTCCACGACGCCGATCTCCTTAACGGAGGCGGGCCGCTACTATGTGGAGCAGGTGGAGCGGATCGCGCAGATCGAAGAGGAGATGAAGCACCGCTTCGCCGAACTCCGTTCGCCCGGCAAACGGCTCAGGGTCGGCAGCTCCATGTTTTTCTGCACCTACGTGCTGCCCGAACTGCTGACGGATTTTGCGGGCATGCATCCGGATATCCAGCTGACTCTTATCGAAAGCGATCCGGCGGATCTGGTGCGGAAGCTGCAGAAAGGGGAGACGGACCTGATCATTGAAGTGGAAGAGCCGCGGGAGAAGCAGATCGTGACGGTCCCTTGGGCCTCGGAGGAGGTGATCCTGGGCGTTCCGAAGCGGAACCCCATTAACCGGAATCTGACCGAATACGCATATGATTTTGCGTCGTTCCTGAAGCGGGACACGCCGGGCGGCCGCAAAAAAACGGTTCCGTTCTCCCTGTTTTCCGGGGAGGAATTCCTGCTGCTGGCGGAAGGACACGATATCCGGGACCGGAGCCTGGCCATGTGCCGCCGGGCCGGCTTTGAGCCGAAGGTCAAGCTGCAGCTGACCCAGATGATGACCGCCTACTACCTGGTCTGCGAGGGCCAGGGCGTCGCTTTCCTGCGTTCCACCATTCCGGAATATGTGGCCCCGACGGACAGCGTGGTCTTTTACGAACTGGACGATCCGGCCGCCGTGCGCAGCATCTACCTGGCCTACCGCGAAAGCGCGGAGCCCCTGACGCTGGACCTGGCACGGTATCTGGAGGAGAGCACCGGCCAGAAAAACTGAGAGCGGAAGCCGGAACGGAAAGGGGCGGACCCCGAAAGGTCCGCCCTTATTTTTATAGGAAACGGCTTACGGCTGGCCGGAGGTGTCTGCGGGCATCTGACTCTGGCCGGAGGTGCCGCCGGGCATCCGGCCCCGGCCGGGAGCAGAGCCGGGCATTCCGCCCTGACCGGAGTCGAAGGAGATGCCGCTGTAATTGGTCAGGGTCCCGTCCGCGACATAGAGGCTGCCCAGGTAATCCAGGCCGGCTTCCCCGCCGCCGGAGGCGCTGCGGATCGTGACGGAGCCGCCGGTAATGTTAATGTTTCCGTTGGAATCGATCCCGTCGCCGCTGCTGCCGATCTCCCAGCTGCCGCCGGTAATATTGACGGAGAAGGTCAGCTCATCGGAGAAGGTCCCGTCTTTATTGGCTGCATTGACCGCGTCATCGGAGGCATTGAGGGATCCGGTGCCGCCGAAAAGATTGACAACGGTTCCTTCCAGCGCTTCTCCGCACCGGGTCACGGTGAGGGTGGGACCGGTGCCGTCCGTGCTGCCCACCGTCAGGATCCTGTCCGCATGGATCGCGTCGTCGCCCGCGCTGATCTCCAGGGTCCCGCTCAGGATCGTCAGGTCGTATCCGCTGTTGATGCCGTCATTCGCGGCGTTTATCCGGATCGTCAGACCGCCGTCGATCACCAGCGAAGGGGCGTCTTCATTCCCGACTTTGATTCCGTTCTTGCAGGAGGAGGCGTCAATGACCAGGGTGCCGCTGCCTGTCAGGACTGCCTGCGCTCCGTCCTTTATCTTGATCGCCGCCCCGTCGAAGGCGTCGGCAGTTTCCGCATCGGCGGAGTCTTCGTCGGCGGGATCCTCCGCGTCGGTCAGTTTCACGGTGCCTTCCACCACGATCTTCACTTCGCTGCCTTTATTGCAGGAGAGCGCAGCGCCGGTGGTGCTCGTCAGATCCAGGTCCTTCAGGATCAGGACCACGCCTTCCGTTCCCTTTTTGACGGTGATGTTTCCGCTGCTGCAGCTGCCGCTGATGAGGTAGGTGCCGGCCGTTTCGATCTTGACCTGATTGTTGCTCTCGTTCATCAGGATAGTTTCCGCCGCCTCCTCGTTTACGGTCAGGCTCATCGCGCTGTTTTCCGCAGTGCCTTCCGCAATTTCGGAAGGCGATGCCGTGAATGCGGTTCCGCTGCCGGAGAAGGTGGGCATCTGTCCCTGCTGTCCTTCGGAGAACTGAGGCATCTGCCCTTGCTGTCCTTCCGGGAACTGAGGCATCTGCCCCTGCTGTCCTTCCGGTAACTGAGGCATCTGCCCCTGCTCACCGCCCGGGAAGCCGGGCATCTGTCCCTGCTGTCCTTCCGGGAACTGAGGCATCTGCCGCTGCTGCCTCCCGGTGAAATCCGAGGCCTGTCCGGCCTGCTCCGAAGTTTCGGGAAGATCTGCATTATTGTTCGGAAGCGCATCGGCGATCGATTCGATCTCGGGCATGACGCCCTGCAGGGCTTCCACCTCTCCCAGTTTTTCCAGGACTTCCTGACGGACTTCCTCGTTCTGCGCCAGCGCGTTTAATTCCCCGGAGCATCCCGTCAGGGAAAAGGTCAGGACCGCGCATCCGATGCCGGCCAGGGCCATCCGTTTCCAGTTTCTTCTGTTCGTCATTGTATTCACCTTTCCTTTCTTCAGGATCTGTACTGCCTTGCTTTTCTGCGGGCCCGCCGCTTTCGGCCGGCCCTGTTTCTTTGTTACGGCCACAGCATAAGGGGAGAACCTTAAACGAACTTAAAGAAACGGAAAAAGTTCGAAAAAATTTTTGCTTTTGAGGCGCGTCTGCATTATGATGGACAGCAGGAGAAGAAAAACATGAAGATACTGCTGGCGGAAGATGAAAAGTCGCTCTCCCGGGCGTTAACGGTAATCCTGGAGAAGAATCACTACAGTGTGGACGCGGTCTATAACGGCACGGATGCCTTGGATTATGCCATGCTGAACGATTATAACGCCGTGATCCTGGACTGGATGATGCCCGGTCCGGACGGCCTTGCCGTGCTGAAAAAGCTGCGGGCGGCCGGCCGGACGATGCCGGTGCTGATGCTCACGGCCAAAGCGGAGGTCGACAACAAGGTGGAAGGCCTGGACAGCGGCGCCAACGACTACCTGACCAAACCTTTTGAAGCAAAAGAACTGCTGGCCCGGATCCGGGCCATGACCCGGCAAAGCTCCGCGGCTCCGGATACCCGGCTGCGGTTCGGCAATATCAGCCTGGATACGGCCACCTTCGAACTTGCCGGCCCCTCCGGCAGTGTGACGCTGCCCGGCAAGGAATACCAGATGCTGGAGATGCTGCTGCGTCATCCCGGCCACGTGATCTCCGCCGACCGCTTTATGGAAATGGTATGGGGCCTGGAAAGCGACACGGAGCAGAGCGTCGTCTGGGTGAATATTTCCGTCCTGCGCCGCAGACTGGAAGCGGTAGGCGCCGATATCGAGATTAAAGTACAGAGGGGGCTGGGCTACGCGGCCCGGAAAAAGAAATGATCAGACAGCTGCAGAAACGTTTTATCCTGGCCGCCGTCCTGTCCCTGCTGGCCGTCCTGACCGTGATCGTGGGGGCGGTAAATGTCAGCAATTATCTGTCCTTCGTCCGGGAGGCGGACAGTACGCTGGAGACGCTCTGCCTGGGGGACGGCAGTTTCGGCCCGGGGCCGGACGCAGAGGGGGGACGGACGGATCCGGCTTCCCGCATCCCGAAGGAACTGCCGTTCCGCGCCCGGTATTTTTCCGTGACGTTAAGCAGCTCCGGCCAGATCCTGTCCTCGGATCTGGAACATGTCGCCGCCGTAACGGAAGAGGAGGCCGCCCGGCTGGCCAAAGAGGCTGCGCTTTCCGGGCATGGGAAAGGCTTCCTGAACGGCTACCGCTATACCGCGCTGGAACGGGAGCACGGCACCAAACTGATCTTTCTGGACTGCAGCAGCGAACTGAGCAGCTTCCGGACCAATCTGCGCAGCAGCATACTGATCTCGCTGGGCGGCCTGGCCGCGGTCTTTGTCCTGCTGCTGCTTCTGTCCCGGCGGATCGTCAGACCCTTTACGGAAAACTATGAAAAACAGAAACGGTTCATTACCAATGCCGGCCATGAATTAAAGACGCCGCTTGCGATCATCAACGCGGACACGGAAGTGCTGGAGATGGACGGGGAGAACGAGTTCCTGACGGATATCCGGAAACAGACGGCAAAAATGGCGCGTCTGACAGGGGATCTGGTGACGCTTGCCCGCATGGAGGAAACGGACAGCCCCCGCGTGATGCAGGTGTTTTCCTTAAGCAGTCTGGCGGAGGAAGCGGCGGAGTCCGCCCGGACACTGGCTGTCAGCCGGCAGAAGACGTTTACGGCCGAAATCGCTCCGGACCTCGAAATGGAAGGCGATGAGCAGGCGGTCAGCTCCGTGCTGGGGATCCTTCTGGACAATGCCTTCAAATATTCTCCGGAGAACGGCGCGGTTGCCGTTACGCTTGAACGGAAAGGAAAGCAGGCTGTCCTGACAGTGGAAAATGACAGCACCGAGCCTGTGACAAAGGAAAACTGCGCCAGAATGTTCGAACGCTTTTACCGGAGCGATGCGGCCCGCGGATCCGGCCGGGAAGGGTTCGGCCTGGGGCTTGCGATCGCGGAAACGGCGGTTACGGCGCACAAAGGGAAAATTGCGGCAGAGCCTCGCAAAGAAGGGCAGGCTCTCGCGGTCACGGTGCGGCTCCCGCTGGGATAAGCGGGCAGTCAGCGGATAAAGAGAAGGAATTACGGAGAAATTCGATGAAATACAAGGCTGTCTTATTCGACAACGATGATACGCTGATGGACTTTCAGGCCGGAAACCGGAACGCGGTAAACCGTCTGATGGACGAACTGGGCTATCGGCATCCGGACCGCTATGAGCAGTATGAAGAGATCAATCTGAGCTGCTGGGCATTACTGGAAGAAGGTAAAATGACGCAGCGGGAACTCAAAACCGAACGGTTTGCCCGCTTTATGGCACGGTACGGCGTGGAAGGCGACCCGGTGCGGACCGGTGAGCGGTTTGTGGAACTGCTGGGAGAGCAGAGCATCCTGCTACCGCACGCCGAAGAGACCGTGCAACGGATCGCTGAAAAACTGCCGGTCATCATTGTGACGAACGGCATCACAGCGGTGCAGAAAAAGCGCTTCGCGAAGTCTCCGCTGAAGGATCTGGCGGCGGCGGTGGTGATCTCGGAGGAGATCGGCGTTGCCAAGCCGGACCCGGAAATGTTCCGGATCGCCCTCAGCCCCTTCGGGATCGCACCCGAGGACGCCCTGATGATCGGCGACCGGCTGAGCGGAGACATCCTGGGCGCCAACAACGCCGGCCTGGACGCCTGCTGGTACAACCCGGCCGGACTGCCTCTCACCGGAGGAGTCCATGCGGAATATATTATCTCGGATATCCGGGACTGCGTGGCAATTGCCCTGCAGGAATAACGTGACAGGGGGACGGTTCCTTTGTCACGTTTTCCCTTTTCCCGCGGGCCGATCTGCGATCGGCCCCTACGAACGGCTAGGGATCGCCGTCGACGAGAGCAATAGACATGACAAGGGGGCG
>CADBQE010000018.1 GCA_902796695.1 uncultured Lachnospiraceae bacterium | reverse complement strand
TCGGGCGTGCCTTGCACCAGCAGCTCACCGCCACCGTCGCCGCCTTCCGGTCCCAGGTCGAGCAGGTAGTCCGCGGTCTTGATCACGTCCAGGTTGTGTTCTATGACTACGACCGTATTGCCGCCGTCCGTTAAGCGCTGCAGGATCTCCGTCAGTTTGTGCACGTCGGCGAAATGCAGGCCCGTCGTCGGCTCATCCAGAATATACAGGGTATTTCCGGTCTCCAGCTTGGAAAGCTCCGTCGCGAGCTTCACGCGCTGCGCTTCCCCGCCGGACAGGGTAGTGGAAGGCTGTCCCACGCGGATATAGCCGAGGCCGACATATTCCAGCCAGCTGATCTTCCGCACCAGGGAAGGCACCTTATCAAAGAATTGTACCGCTTCGGACACGGTCATGTCCAGTACGTCGGCAATATTTTTTCCTTTATAGCGCACTTCCAGCGTTTCCCGGTTGTAGCGCCGTCCGCCGCAGACTTCGCAGGGCACATCGACATCGGACAGAAAGTGCATTTCGATTTTCAGGATCCCGTCGCCCTGGCAGGCTTCGCAGCGGCCGCCTTTTACGTTAAAGCTGAAGCGGCCTTTCCTATAGCCGCGCTCCTTCGCGTCGATCGTTCCGGCGAACAGGTCGCGGATCTGATCGAATACGCCGGTATAGGTGGCGGGATTGGAGCGGGGCGTCCGCCCGATGGGCGACTGGTCGATCGCGATCACTTTGTCGATCTGCTCCAGGCCTTCGATCCCGTCGCTCTTTCCCGGCTCATCCTTGGCCCGGTACAGCTGGCGCGCCGCGGTCTTGTACAGGATCTCATTGATCAGAGAACTCTTGCCGGAACCGGACACGCCGGTCACGCAGGTAAATACCCGCAGCGGCAGCTTCACGTCAATGTGTTTCAGATTGTTTTCGGCCGCGCCTTTGATCGTCAGAAAGCCCTGCGGCTGTCTGCGGGTCTCCGGCACCGGGATCTTCTTTCTTCCGCTCAGATAATCCCCGGTCACAGAGCCGGGCGTATTGATGATATCCTGCGCGGTCCCCACGGCAACGACTTGTCCGCCGTGCTCGCCGGGGCCGGGGCCGATATCGACGATCGTATCGGCGGCCCACATCGTATCTTCGTCATGCTCCACCACGATCACGCTGTTGCCCAGATCCCGCAGATGCTTCAGGGTGGCCAGCAGCTTCTCATTGTCCCGCTGATGCAGGCCGATGCTCGGCTCGTCCAGGATATAGGAAACGCCGACCAGGCCGGAGCCGACCTGCGTAGCCAGCCGGATCCGCTGGGCTTCTCCGCCGGACAGCGTCGCGGCTCCGCGGGACAGGGCCAGATATTCCAGCCCCACGTCCACCAGGAATCCCAGGCGGGCCTTTACTTCTTTCAGGATCGGGCCGGCAATGATCTGTTCCGTCGGGGTGAACTCCCAGGCATCGATCATCGGCTTCAGCTTCCCGACCGCATTCTCGCACAAATCGATAATATTCCAGTCCTTGACCGTCACCGCCAGCGAGGTCGCCTTCAGGCGCTTTCCGCCGCAGGCGGCACACGGCGCAAACTTCATATATTTTTCGTATTCCGAACGGAAACTGACCGGCGTCTCTTCGTAGCGCCGCTTCAGGTTGTCGATCAGCCCGCTGAATTTCTCGTCATAAATGCCCTGGCCGCGCCGGCTGGTGTAATGGACGTGCAGGATATCCGGGTAACCGGTGTATAAAAAAGCATTCTGCTGATCTTTGGGCAGGTCCTTGAACGGAATATCCAGATTCAGCCCGTACTGATCGGAAATAGCCCGGAGCAGACAGCCCGCAAAACTGTCGCTGCTGCCGGAACTGATCCAGCCCAGCGCGCGCACGCAGCCCTCCCGGAAGCTTTTTTCCTGATCGATGATCAGCTCGGGATCGAAATCCATGGTATAGCCGAGTCCCGCGCAGACCGGACAGGCCCCGAAGGGGTTGTTGAACGAAAAGCTGCGCGGCTCGATCTCATCCACACTGATCCCGCAGTCGGGACAGGCAAAATGCTGGCTGAAGGTCAGGATCTTCCCTTCCACGTCCGCCCAGACCAACCCGTCCGTGAGCGCAAGCGCCGTTTCCAGCGAGTCCGTCAGACGGCTTTCCTGGCCCGGCCGCACGCTGATGCGGTCGATAATGATCTCAATATTATGCTTCAGATTTTTGTCCAGTTCGAAATCTTCGCTCAGATCCCGCACCTCGCCGTCGATCCGGGCCCGGACAAATCCTTTTTTGACGGCTTCCGCCAGCACTTTTTCATGGCGGCCTTTTTTGCCGCGCACGATCGGCGCCAGCAGCTGAATACGCGTCCGCTCCGGATAAGCCGTCAGGGTGTCCACCATCTGGTCCACGGTCATCTTCCGGATCTCACGTCCGCAATTCGGGCAGTGCGGGATTCCCACGCGGGCATAGAGCAGGCGCAGGTAGTCATAGATCTCCGTCACGGTCCCCACCGTGGAGCGGGGGTTGTGGTTGGTGGATTTCTGGTCGATGGAAATAGCCGGGGACAGGCCCTCGATGCTCTCCACGTCCGGCTTGTCCATCTGCCCCAGGAACTGTCGGGCATACGAAGAAAGGGACTCCATATACCGGCGCTGTCCCTCTGCGTAAATGGTATCAAAAGCCAGCGAAGACTTTCCGGATCCGGACAGGCCGGTAATGACGACCAGCTCGTTCCGCGGAATATCCACATCGATATGCTGCAGATTATGCTCCGAGGCCCCCCGCACACGGATGCAGGGCTTTTCGATTCGTTTCATGGTTGATCTCCCGTGCTCTTTCCTGACTCCCCCCGGGAAAAAGCATCAAATATTATACCACAGGCTTTTCCGATACGCGAGCACTTCTCCCCTCTTTACCGTTCCTGCTCCTGCAGATGCTTTTTCAGTTCCAGCATGTAATCCCGCTGGACGGCAGCTTCTTCGAAATTCAGTTCCACGGCGGCCTGGTTCATGCGTCTGGTGACTTCCGCGATCAGCTTTTTCAGTTCCTGTACACTCATGGATTCCGGATCCTTGTCCAGGGCCGCGGCCGAGCGGGTCTCCACTTTATGCGAGATGGCGATCAGATCCCGCACGGCTTTTTTGACAGAAGCGGGGGTGATCCCGTGCTTCTCGTTGTACGCCTTCTGGATCGCGCGGCGGCGTTCGGTCTCTCCGATGGCTGCTGCCATGGAATCCGTCATGGTATCCGCGTATAGGACCACATGGCCGTCCACGTTGCGGGCGGCGCGTCCGATGGTCTGGATCAGGGCGGTCTCCGAACGCAGGAAGCCTTCCTTGTCCGCATCCAGGATCGCTACAAGGTTAATCTCAGGAATATCGATGCCTTCGCGCAGCAGATTGATGCCCACGAGGACGTCAAATACATCCAGACGCATGTCGCGGATGATCTCCACCCGTTCCAGGGTGTCGATATCGGAGTGCAGATAGCGGACCCGCACGCCGTTTTCGCGGAGATAGTCCGTCAGATCTTCCGCCATATGCTTGGTCAGCGTCGTAACGAGGACTTTGCCGCCCTCTTCCACGGCTTTCCGGCAGCGGCCCAAAAGGTCGTCCACCTGTCCCGCGACCGGCAGAACTTCCACCTCGGGGTCCAGCAGGCCGGTCGGCCGGATGACCTGTTCCGCCCGCAGGACTTCATGCTCCCGTTCGTAAACGGACGGTGTGGCGGATACGAACAGGACCTGGTTCAGGCGTTCCTCGAATTCCTGGAAATTGAGCGGACGGTTGTCCAGCGCGGAAGGCAGGCGGAAGCCGTACTCCACCAGCGTTGTTTTGCGGTTGCGGTCCCCGGCGTACATGGCACGCACCTGCGGCACGGTCATATGCGATTCATCGATCATCAGGATGAAGTCTTTGGGAAAATAATCAAACAGGGTATGCGGCGTCGCACCGGCCGGCAGTCCCGCCAGATGGCGCGAATAGTTTTCAATCCCGGAGCAGAAGCCGGTCTCCTTCATCATTTCCACGTCGAAATGCGTGCGCTCCGCGATCCGCTGCGCTTCGATCAGCCGGTCATTTTTCCGGAAGTATTCGACCTGCTCCTTCAGTTCTTCTTCAATGGCCTCCGTGGCACGCAGCATCGCATCGCGGCCGACCACATAGTGGGAGGCCGGAAAAACGACGGCGTGGTCCAGGGAAGAACGGATCTTTCCGGTCAGGGTGTCGATCTCCAGAATGCGGTCGATCTCATCGCCGAACAGTTCGATCCGGATGCCGGAAGCTTCGCTGGAAGCGGGGATCACCTCGATCGTATCGCCCCGCACCCGGAACGTTCCGCGCTTGAAATCCATCTCGTTCCGGTCGTACTGCATATCCACCAGACGGCGGATGATCTCGCTCCTGTCCCAGGTCTGTCCGGGCCGGACCGACAGCGTCATATTCTGATAATCGATGGGACTGCCCAGTCCGTAAATGCAGGATACGGAAGATACAATGATCACATCCCGCCGCTCCGACAGGGAAGCGGTCGCGGAATGCCGCAGGCGGTCGATCTCGTCGTTGATCGCGGAATCCTTGGCAATATAAGTGTCCGAGGAAGGAACGTAAGCCTCGGGCTGGTAATAATCATAATAACTGACAAAGTATTCTACGGCGTTTTCCGGGAAAAACTCCTTGAATTCGCTGTAAAGCTGAGCCGCCAGCGTCTTGTTGTGCGCCAGGACCAGCGTCGGACGGTTCAGACGCGCGATCACATTGGCCATGGTAAAGGTTTTGCCGGAACCGGTGACGCCCAGCAGCGTCTGAAATTTATTCCCGTGAAGAAAGCCCTCCGTGAGGGCTTCAATAGCTTCCGGCTGGTCGCCGGTCGGCGCATATTCGGAGTGGAGTTTAAATTGATCCATATCGGGCCTCCTTCTTCTTCAGGCCGGCGTCCGGCGCTGATCAGAGATTGGTCTTGCTGTATTTCTGGAAGCCTTCGCCCAGAATATTGTGAGAATCCTGGATAATGATGAAAGCATTGGGATCCACGCCCGTTACCAGCTGCTTCAGTTCGGGCAGCTGTTTATTCGGCATGGCTGTCATAACGACCTTCGTGTGCTCGTGAGTATAATAGCCTTCCCCTTCGAGGAACGTCACGCCGCGGTGCATTTTGTCCGCAATGACGTCTGCGATCTCCTTGTGATTTTTGGAGATGATCAGCGCGACCCGGCTGTAGTCGAAGCGATAGATCACCGCATCGAAGACCTTGGAGTAGATATACACGGAAATGCCGCTGTACAGCGCCGTCTGGATATCCCGAAAGATCAGGGCATTCAGCAGAATGATGCAGGTATCGATGCAGAGGCTGATGGTCCCGACCGACGCGTTCTGCCGGCGCATTTTGATCAGACGGATCAGAATATCGGAGCCGCCCGCGGTCGCTCCGGCCCTTACGATCAGGCCGACCCCAAGGCCGCAGATGATGCCGCCGTAAATGATCGGAAGGAAGATATTGTCCAGCTTCGGTGCCGGAAGCCTGTCGAACAGGTCCAGGGTGATACTGGAAAACAGCATGCCCAGACAGGAGCCGATAAAGAAACGGTTGCCCAGCTTGGCACGGCCGGCCACAAACAGAGGTACGTTGATCAGGAAGTTGATGATACCGACCGAGGCAAAGCCCGTCACTTTGAAAATGATCAGCGACAGACCGGAGACGCCGCCGCCGTTTAACGCAGCGGGCTTCCAGAACAGATCGAATCCGACCGAGTATAAAGCGGCACCGACCAGGATCGTCAGGACCCAGACAGCCTCTTTCATAAACTTGTTTTTCGTAAGAACAGCCATATTACTCTCCTTCGTATCGTTCAATAAATGCCAGGACCATGCGTGCCGATGTTTCGGATGCCATGGCCTCGTGCGCCGGATAATCTTCGTGCGAGGCTTCGTCGCCGTTGTCGGAGATCGCCCGGATCACGGCAAACGGCAGATCATTCATGCAGCAGACCTGGGCAATGGCGGCTCCTTCCATTTCGCAGGCGGCCGCGGAAGGGAAATCCTTTATCAGCTGCTTCTTTTTGGCTTCTTTGCTGATAAAGCAGTCGCCGCTGATGATCGTGCCGCCCGAATGCGGGATATTCATTTCTTCCGCCAGGGTATTCAGGGTTTCCGTCATTTTCGGATCCGCCTGACAGTAAACACTTTTCAGCGCAGGGATATATCCCGGTTCATAGCCGAAATCCACCAGATCAAAGTCGTGCTGCGCCATCTGATCGGCGATCGCGATCCCGCCGATGGGAAGTCCCTGCAGCGAACCTGCGATACCGGCTCCCAGAATACAGCGTGGCGCAAATTCACGGATCATGGTCTGCGCACAGATCGCCGCGCAGATCTTTCCGATCCCGCAGCGGGCCGTCACAACGGCTTTGCCGTCGATCATTCCCCGATAATAGTCCATTCCGGAAATGCGGGTATGTTCCGCATTCGTCATGGCATTCCGGATAGAACTCAGTTCCACTTCCATTGCTACGATAACGCCGATCGGTCCTGCTGTAAGTCCCATGATGAGCCTCCCTTCCGTTACAGGGTACATACGGAAATATTATAGAGAAGCGGCGCGGGAAAATCAATCGGAATCGACGGAAAATCCTCGTTTTGCCGCAAAAAAAAGACGGTATCGAAACCGTCTTGCTTGCGCCTTGAAAGCCGCATATGAAGAAGCAGTGTCATCTTTTATTAGAGTAACTCAGTCGAGCTGAACGAAGCATTCCATTCATCTCTCTGATGTCAGATCAAGTGTACGACCTATTAGTAACAGTCAGCTCCGTGCATTGCTGCACTTCCACCTCTGCCCTATCAACCTTGTCGTCTTCAAGGGGTCTTAAAAGATATCTCATCTTGAGGGGGGCTTCACGCTTAGATGC
>CADBQE010000017.1 GCA_902796695.1 uncultured Lachnospiraceae bacterium | reverse complement strand
TTCCGTGATTCGGGCTTCCGTGATTCAGGCTTCCGCCACGCACTCGATCTCAACGAGGGCATCCTTCGGAAGCCGGCCTACCTGGACGGCGGCGCGGGCCGGGAAGGGCTCGGCAAAATACTCGGCATAGACGCCGTTCATAGCGGCAAAATCGCCCATGTCCTGCAGGAATACGGTCGTCTTGACCACCTTGTCCAGACCGGAGCCGGCCTCTTCCAGGATGGCTTTCAGGTTTTCCAGGCTCTGACGGGTCTGTGCCTCAATGGTATCGCCCGCGAAGGCGCCGGTGGCCGGGTCCACGGGGATCTGGCCGGAGACAAAGATCAGGCCGCCGGTCCTGATGGCCTGCGAATAAGGGCCGATGGCCGCCGGGGCATGGGGCGTATGGATGGGTGTTTTCATAATAGGACCTCCTTCTGTTTATGAATGATCGGCCGCGCAGCCTCCGTTCCGTTTAGCCTGCGCGGTATTGGTTCCGCATCAGTTATCCGCGCGGTTATACCCGTTTTTCATTTTCTCGCTGGCCGTCTGCAGCACCTGATTCAGGGCTTTTCCGGTCTCCTTCTTCGCCAGGGCGGCCAGTTTTTCATTGGCTTCCTGCGCCAGGGAAACGTCGCCGGCCTCTGCGATCTTCCTGTCGTATTCGACCAGGATCCGGCGGCTTTCCGCGGCCATGGTCCGGTGATAGCGCTCGATCAGCTGCACCGTGTTTCCGAAGTGCGGGTCCGCCAGCGCTTCCAGCAGACGGCTGGTCCAGTAGAAGTTCTCCGTGGATGCGTCCGTCGTCACGCGGCTTAAGTACGCCGGCATCTTCGGCACATTCGTATATACCGGCAGGAAAGCGCCGAACGTGGTGGATCCGAAGCAGACCCATTCCACGCCGCGGACGGCTTCCGGCACGTCTTCCCGGATCTGGCAGATCGCCGTGACGCCGGTGCGGTTGATGCCGATGGAGCGGTAAATGCCGCGCTTTCCGGTATCCTGCGCCGAATACGGATCATACGGCGTTCCCTGATAATGCGAGGACAGCAGATAGCTCACGTCCTCCACCGCCAGCTTCCGCTCCGGGATAAAGCTCCAGGGGATGTTGTCGCTCTCCGGGGTGAAATCCGCGTGCTCCCCTTCCCAGCGGTACGCGGCCGGCGCGAGAAAGCGGCCCATAAACCAGGCCCGCGGCGTATTATAAACATGGTCCGAATCATAATGCGAACCGAAAATGTTCCGGGGATTGAATACGCCGTTCTGATTGGTATCCAGCCGGTTTTCCGCAATGAACTCCTTCAGGTCGCGGGAGCACAGATGGTTCTTCCCCGCCCCC
The DNA here is from genome assembly GCA_902796695.1 of uncultured Lachnospiraceae bacterium. Taxonomy (GTDB): domain Bacteria; phylum Bacillota; class Clostridia; order Lachnospirales; family Lachnospiraceae; genus UBA6987. The sequence goes on along the minus strand of CADBQE010000017.1, from coordinate 2,838 downwards.
AGCGCATCTTCCAGGTCAAAGCTGTCCAGGCCGAACTGGTTGGGCATCACGACCACGGCTTCATCCGGGACGCGCTTCGCCATCCAGTGATGGCCCCCGATGGTCTCCAGCCACCAGATCTCCTTGTCGTCATTGAAGGCGATGCCGTTGGATTCATACGTGCCGTATTTCTCCAGCAGGGACGCCAGCCGCAGCACGCCTTCCCGCGCGCTCCGGATATACGGCAGCACCAGCACGACGATATCTTCTTCGCCGATCCCGCCGGGGATATCCTTTTCCCCGCGCTTTTCTGCCTTCCGGTACGTCACCATAGGATCCGCTGCCAGCACGCGCGCATTGGTCGTGATGGTCTCCGTCGCGGTCATGCCCACCCCGGCTTCATTGATGCCGGTGGCGGCCCAGATCCCTTCTTTTGTATCCACGCTGGGACACGCGGTATAGCGCATCGGATTTTCCGGCAGCGGGATCTCCGCGTGCGAGATCACGCTTTTATAGATTTTCGGCTGATCCTTCGGTTCCACGACCACCAGTTTTTTGACATCGAAGTGCCCGTCATCCGTCCGGGCGATCATCGTGGAGCGGTCGTTGGAAGCCAGCTTTCCGACTAATAAAGTTGTACAGGGCATAGGGGGTTCTCCTTATTCCGTTTTTATGGATTGCAGTTCTTACAGGGAACGTATCCCTGATTGATCAGTTCCTGTCTGTTTCCGTAGAAATACCATTTATTGTGTTCCGCCATTTGTTCGACGGAATGACACCAGGGATAGTGGAATTTGTGAGAGCTTGTGTTGGCAATATAATCCGGCTGGGACTGCACCGGTCCCGTTGTTTCAGCCGCTCTTCTGGATTCTTCCTCAGCGGCTCTTCTGGATTCCTCTTCCGCAGCCCGGCGGGACTCTTCCTCCGCGGCCTGACGGGACGCCTCTTCCTCAGCCCGACGGGACGCTTCCTCCGCGGCCTGACGGGACGCCTCTTCCGCGGCCCGGCGAGACGCCTCTTCCTCAGCCCGACGGGACTCTTCCTCCGCGGCCTGACGGGACGCCTCCGCAATTGATTCTTCGATCCGGCGGGACTCCTCCTCTGCCGCCCGGCGTGACTCCTCTTCCGCAGCCTGACGGCTGACATCAGCATCCGTTCCGGCCGTCAGTTCAGAGGCTGCCTGCTCCGTTTCCGGCCGAGCCGCTTCCGTCTTCTGTGCCGCTTCCGTCTTTCTGCCCGCTTCCGTTTTTGCGGCTTCCGTTGTCACAGCAGCCGCTTTCGTTTTTTCATCCGCGGCGGACACCGCTGCCGTGCCGGCTTCGTTTCCCTTGCCGTTTCCGTTTGAATACGCGGCCAGCTTCCCGCAGCCTGCAAGGCATGTCAAGACCAGCAGGACTGCAATCAAAATGAATCCGGCTGTTTTTCTGTTCTTCATTGTTTTCTCCTCTCCCCATGCGGACAAACAATAAGAGCCCTTTTTCGCACTTTCCTGTTCTGTTTTTTTATTCTTTGAGCGGCAGGCCGGATTTGTCATGGAAGGACCCGGTCAGGATCATAATGAGGTCCACCAGCCAGCCGATGCCGCCGAAGCCAAGCGTAAAGAGCCAGAGCAGGCCCGTGCCGATCTTGCCTACGTAAAAGCGGTGTACGCCGAGAGTCCCGAGCAGAAAGCACAGGACAAAAGCCACCCATTTGCTGTAGGTGCTGATGGGTGCGCCATAGGGGTAGCCGGCATAGGGGGCGCGGTAATACGGTCCCTGCCCGGGAGCCGTCCGGCCGTAAGGGTCGCGGCTGTAAGAATCAGGGCCGTAGGGATCGCGGCCGTAATACTGCCCCTGCGCGTCTCCCGTCTGCGCGCGTCCGTAAGTATCCCGGAAAGGATCCGTTTCCGGCCGGCGCGCATACTGATACGGGCCCTGTTCGGCATCCTTTTTTGCGCCTTGCCCCAAAGGCACCTTGTATCCGCAGTAATTGCATTCTTTCCCATCCACCGGGGCGCCGCAGATCGGACATTGCATTGCCATAAGATTCTTCGTTCTCCCTTTTGTGATGTTTATATTATGACACAGGTTCTTAGAAAAGTAAAGAAAAACCCCGGCGCATCCGGAGACGGCCGGGGAATTCATGGCGGCAGACACTTATTTGTTTACAAAGCTGAAGACGATGCTCTCACCGGAAATGATATTGGTCTCGTATTCCAGTTCGATCACTTCCGCATCCAGCGGCACCTCGAACAGCACGGTGCCTTTGGTTTTGCGACCGGCGGAAAGCGTGGCGCTCAGATCATCGTCGCGCACCATCAGGTGGGAGTCGCAGTGTTTTCCGTCCGCATAGCAGTTGAACAGCAGGCTGCTGACGGACTGCTCCTTGCTGCTGATGTTTTCAAATTCCAGTTCGAAATAGATGTAGCGGTTTCCCTCCGCGGGCTGGATAAACTGGTTGTCGCTGACGGCGGTATCGCAGTCCAGGTAGGTGATCCGGAAGGATTTCGTTTCCGCCGTGCCGCCCGGCGTCAGGGCGTCGGGGCTTGCCTGCGTCCGTTTTTCCGGGGTAAACTCCGTCGATTTTTCGCCTTCGTACAGGAACTTGATCACTTCGTCGGTAAACAGGTTGACTTTGTATTCGATCTCGATCAGCTCCGCATCCTTCGGCACTTCGAAATACAGACGGCCCTGATTCCAGCGCCCGCTTGAGAGGGATCCGCTCAGTTCGTTGTCGAAGCTGTATTTCGTGTTCACGGCATAGCCGTCCGCATAGCCTTCAAAGTCAAAGGAGGAGACGCTTTTGCTGCCTTTTCCGTTGTATTCCACATACAGTTCCAGGAAAATATACTTGTTTCCTTCGGCCGGCTGGATAAAC
>CADBQE010000016.1 GCA_902796695.1 uncultured Lachnospiraceae bacterium | reverse complement strand
GAAAACTCAGCCGCATCGCTGAAATTAAAGCGAAGCGGCTCTTTTTCTGTCGTGTAAACGCAGGTGATCACCTGGAGCTCATAAATACCGTCCGGTGTGAACAGGCGGAAGGTCGGGTGCGTCCGGTAATAGTCATAGGTGTCGTAGCGGCCGAAATGACCGAACATGGAGCCGTCCTTCATTTTGTGGCCGTAGATATAGGTAATGTCGTCCTGCAGATAGTTGTTGCGCGCGTCCGCAAACAGCGTGCCGCAGAACTGCTCCGTGCCGTCCAGCAGGCGGTGGGAATAATACTCGTTGTCCGAGCCCTGCACCACCGGATAGTTGACGACGCCGTCCATTCCGTAAAGCCAGCCGACCGTGTCGGGGTTGATGGATTTCAGGCGCGCAAAATCGATATCATACCAGGGCAGGACCTGCGGTTCGGACGAGAAGGTCTCGGCCGGGTCGTATGTGATATCGCCGCGCATCTCGTCGGTCTCCTCCGAAGGACTGAGCGGGCTGCCGTGCGGCGTGCGGGAAGCGCGGGAGCCGTCCGGTCCCGTTTCCTCTTCCGTTTCCCCGGGCAGGGTCACCGCCTGCGCTTCCGGGGCGGTCGGTTCCACGGCGGGGACCGTCCAGGCCGGGGTGGCCAGCGTGGCGTACGGCGGAACTTCCTCCGTGCGGATCACTTCGTTCCGCAGATTTTTATAGGAATCCTGCCCCTGCTTGTAATGCAGCAGCTGGCTTAGGATCTGATAGCCGCTGTAGCCCATGACCAGCAGCAGCACCAGGATCAGGATCAGCGTCACCGGGCCGGTCTTCTTTTTCCCCCGGCTCTTTCCGTTTCTGTTTTTTTCTTCTTCCTTCATCAGCATTCTCCGCATCTGCCGCAGCGCAGATCAAATGTCCGTGAGGACACTATAACATATCCGGGCCGGACTGTCCACCGGGTTCCCGGACGGCCGGGGCCCTTACAGGTCCAGGCGCACGAAATCCTTCAGATCAAAGGAATACAGATAGACTTCCGCCACCGCAAATCCGGCTTTCCGGAGCGCGCGGACATACCAGACCATCTGGCCGGCGTGCCGCTCGCGCAGGATGTCGGGGGTGATGCGGCGGTCTGTTTTGTAGTCGATCAGGATCAGCTTTCCGTTCTCTTCGAAATACAGGTCGATGATGCCCTGCAACAGGACGGTCTCTCCGGCCGGTGCCGACGGATTGGCCTCTACGGCGGGGATCTCCATCATAAAGGGCTGCTCCCGGTGCAGTTTTCCGGCCCACGCGGCCGCCAGGGAGCGTTTCCCGACCGGGTGCGCAAAGAAGGCGCCGACCCGGTCCGGATCGATCTCCGCCGCCTCCTGCGGGGTCAGGAATCCCAGTGAGCAGGCCGTATCCAGATAGGCCCGCAGCCTGGCCGGATCCGCCCCGTCCTCCCAGGGGAGGTGCTCCATCAGTTTGTGATAGGCCGTGCCGCGGTCGGCGGCGCTCAGGCGCTGCGACTCCTCCCGCACGTCCTCCTGTCCTTCCGGGATCCGGGCCGAAAACGGGATCGGGCGCGGCGAACTTTCCGCCGGCCTGCCGCCGGCTTCGGAACGGGCTTCCTGCACCTGCTTCAGTTCGCTGACGGAATAGGCCGCCTTCAGACCGGCCGGCACCGGCGCGGGATAGCGGAAGGACTCCGTCCCGGCGTCCTCCGCAGGCAGCGGCGAGGGGCTCTCCTCCGCTTCCGGCGTGTCTTCCTGCCGCAGTTCTTTCTTCAGATCGGCGGGCCGGGGCAGGTCTTCGGCCTTTACGATCCGCACGGCAAAGTGCGGCAGCAGGCCGTTCGCTTCCGCGGCCAGGACCATCATCAGATGACTGCTCTGGTCCAGCACCAGGGAAGACGGCAGGCGGCCTTCCGCGGGGGGATCCAGCAGTCTGAGCTTCTCCCGCTCCGCTTCCGCGTCCTTGAGGCGCCCGACCAGATAGAAGCGCTCCTGCGCGCGCGTCACAGCCACATACAGCAGGCGGATCTCTTCCGAACGTCCGTCCCGCCGGATCTTATCCTGAATCCTGCTGTAGAGCAGGTTCTCGGTCATGATATAGTTCTCCGCGTCCACGGTTTTCAGCGCGATCCCCTCGTCCTCATCCGTAAAGAAAGTGCCGTTGCTGTCCGATTCGTTGAAGGAGGCTTCGGCCTGCGCCAGAAATACGACGGGGAATTCCAGACCTTTGCTGGAATGGATCGAATCGATGGACACGGCGTTCATGCCGGTCACGATCCGTTCGGCTTCCCCCTGATCCGCGCTCTTCAGTTTTTTCCGGTCCTCCAGGCGGCGCAGGAATTCATACAGGCCGCGGCCGCCGCCGGCTTCAAACGCGCCGGCCGTTTCCATCAGGCTCCGGATATTGCCGGGGTCACCCTCGGACGGATGCTCCTTCAGATGCGCTTCCAGGCCGCTCAGGCGGAACAGGCTCCGGATCAGCTCCGGCAGCGGCAGATACTCCGCCAGCCCCCGCCACTCTTCCAGAAGACGCAGAAAAGCGCCGATCCGCTCATCCTCCGCGCGGGCCTTCAGGCACTCCCACAGCGGAAGCCCCTGCCCGCTCCCCGCCTTCAGGGAAACCAGGTCTTCTTCCGAAAAACCGCCGGCGGGAGACAGCAGCGCGGCCGCCAGCGGGATATCCTGGCGGGGATTGTCCGTGATCTTTAAAAGCGCGATCATGGTCTTGACTTCGCGGCGCTCAAAGAAGCCGCTTTTATGCGGATAGACGGCCGGGATGCCGGCCTGCTGCAGGACGTCCGCAAAGACTTTGGCCCGTTTCCGGGTGTGCAGCAGGATCACGATATCCTGCAGGGTCAGGTCGCGGAACCGCCTGTTTTTGACGTCGTATACCTGTGTTTTTTCCCGGAAGAGCCGGCGGATCTCCGCCGCGATAAACCGGGCCTGCTCCCGGGTGCCCTCTTCCACGGTGCTGGGCGTTTCCAGCAGGACCAGCTGCGGCGGCTGTCCTTCCCCTTCGAAGGAAGCGGCGGGATTCAGCTGCGCCCGCGCGTCATACAGCACGCCGCCGGCCTCCGGCGACATAACGGCGCGGAACAGATCGTTCGCCCCCTCCAGGATCTCCCGGCGCGAGCGGAAGTTTTCTTTCAGATCGATGCGCCGGCGGGGCGAGGCGGGATCCTCCTCATACCGGCTGTACTTGTCGATAAAGACCGCGGGCTTCGCGCGGCGGAAGCGGTAGATGCTCTGCTTCACGTCGCCCACCATGAACAAGGCGCTGTCCGTCAGCGCGTTCAGGATCTCCTCCTGCAGCTGATTGACGTCCTGATATTCGTCTACGATGATCTCCCGGTAATGAGCCCTTAGTTCCCGGGCAAGTGCCGTGGGGACCCGCTCTCCGGCCTCGTTTTTCTCGGTCAGCAGCTGCAGGGCGTAACGCTCGATCCCGGCAAAGTCCGTGATATTCTTTTCGCGGCAGTATGCCTCGCGGCGCTGCCCGAACAGTCTGACCAGGCGGATCAGTTCCGCGACGGGCTGTTCCGTCAGTTTCAGCAGGCGGAATTCCTCCTCCAGGCCGCGGTAGCCGCCGGTCAGCGTCTTGATTCGGAATACGTAGCCGCTTTTTCCGCTCTTGCTGCCCCGGTATTTTTTCAGAAAATCCGAAATACCGTCCGGCAGGTTTTTGGGAAGGAACGGAAAATCCGCGTTCTCGATCGCCGCGTAGAGGCGGTCCAGATCTCCGGCCGCCAGAATGGCACGGAATTCTTCCCGATCCCGCGCAAACATTCTGCCCAGGGCGGGCGTCGGGTCCGCGCGCAGGCTTTCCGCCACCTTTTCCGCGTCCGCGGCGATCTCCGCGGCCCGCTCCCGCGCGGCCCGGAAGATGCGCCCGGCCGTATCCTGCCGCAGAAACGCCTCCGGCGTGTCCGGATAGGCCGCCAGACACCGGTCCAGCCAGGCTTCCGGATCCGCGTCGTTGCGCGAAACTTCGTACAGTTTCAGGATCATGGCTTTCAGGTCGTCATGATTCTTTTCGCTGCTGTAGTCCGTGCACAGCCCGAAAAAGGAGGGACGGCCCTCTGCGTAAGCCTCCTCCAGCAGCTGCTCCAGGATATCGTCTTCCGCCGGCTTCAGTTCTTTTTCTTCGGCCAGCCTGAGGTCCGGCGAAAGGTCCAGCCGGTCGAAGTGCTCGCGCACCAGGGACATGCAGAAGCTGTCGATGGTTCCGATGGCGGCGAGCGGCGCCGCAAAAAGCTGCTTCTGCAGATGGATATTGTGCGGGTCTTTTTCGAGTGCTTTCGTCAGGCTGTCTATGATGCGCTGCCGCATTTCGCCGGCGGCGGCGCGGGTAAAGGTCAGGATGACCATCCGATTGATCTCTTCGGTCTTCAGGCGTTCCAGCACGTGCGCCACCATCGTGGTGGTCTTGCCGCTGCCCGCCGCGGCGGATACCAGGAGCGAACCGCCCGTATGCCTGATGATCTCCTGCTGGTCTTTACTGAATTCCACGGTCCGCCTCCTCTCCTTCCGCCCGTTCCGGCGCGCTTTCTTCTTCCGTTTCTCCGCGGATCACGGCCCAGGCCTCGCTGCTCTTTAAGGAATCGAAACGGTAGCCGCAGCCCTTCTTCGTCTCGTCGAAGGGGCAGGTTTCCTGATAGCTGCACCACGAGCAGCTGCCGCGGTCTTTCGGTCCCCAGGGTGCCGGCGTGATATCGCCGGCCAGGACCTCGCGTCCCAGTCCGGCCAGCCGGTCCCGGGCGAAGGCCGCCGTCAGCTCCAGTTCCCGGGCGCTGCGGACGTCGTTCTGTACTTTCGGTTTTCCGGTTTTGGTCACTTCGACGGGGGTCACTTCCCGCACTCTCAGGCCGGACAGGGACAGCGCTTCCCAGAGCGCCTTCCGCCTGTTTTCCGGCAGCGCTTCCCATTTCGTCACCGGCTCCGCCAGGGCCGCATACCCGATACCGCCGGCCCGGACCGTTTTGTCCGGATGCCGCGCCGCATACAGGCGCAGGGCCATGTCCAGATAGACCGCCAGCTGCAGCTGGCGTCCTTCCACCAGTTCCACCGGCTTGAAGTCGGTCTTTCTGCGGGTCTTATAATCCACCACGCGCAGGTAATCCGCTTCTTCCTGTTCGCGGATATCGATCCGGTCTATCTTGCCGGTCAGCTGCAGCGCGTGCGCTTCATCGATCGGGATCCGGGTAATTTCCCCGTCCCGGGGGCCGAAGGAAACTTCAAAGCGGGACGGGACAAATCCGTCACGCAGGCCCTTTTCTCCCAGATAATCCAGATACAGCAGGAAAAAGCGGCGCCAGCGGTCCAGGCGGTAGGTCTGTTCCGCGCCCTCTTCCCCGGGAGCGCCGTTCCGGCGGACAGCCTCGTCCATGGCCTGCCCCACCAGAGCGGATTTTTCCTCTTCTCCCATCTGTTCGGGCCTGAGCTTCTGCCGTTCCAGTTCCGTAAACAGCACTTCCGCCACTTTATGGAAGAAGGTGCCGTGCTCCGCGGCGCCCCATTCCAGTTCCTCGCGTTCTTCCAGTTTCAGGCCCTTCTCCAGGAAAAACGAATACGGGCAGGACGCGAAGCTCTCCAGACCGGAAACGCTGGTATACAGCAGACTGCCGTACAGGGCTTCCACGCTTTCGGGCGAGAGGGTGATCGGGGCGAATTCCGCCTCGTCCTCCTCCGATACGGGGCGGGCGGACGGGAGATAATATCCGACGGACAGGCCGGGGAACAGCTTCCGGATCTCTTCCGCGGCCGGGGCCGGCCGGCGGTCTTTCTCCGCGCCGCGCCCCCGGAGCGAATAGGTGATATGGATCTGCCCGACCGGCTTCAGCATCAGGCTGTACAGGTAAAAACGTTCCTCGGACAGGGCTTTGATGTCGGTATAGCCCAGGTCCTCCTCATAGCAGGACAGCGCGAGCCGTTCGCGGTCCGTCAGAAGGCGGCCGCCGCTGCGCTGTTTCGGAACAAGGCCTTCGTTCATGCCCAGGAAGATCAGCACCTTGATATTGCCCAGGCGGCTGCGGGTCATATCGCCCACCAGCACCCGGTCCGGGCTGACCGGCAGGCGGCCGCAGGTAAGCCCGGCCAGCGCCGCGCTCACCAGTTCCGAAAATTCCCGGCGGCCCAGGACGGCATCGCCCAGGATATTCTGCATTTCCGTCAGGAACTCCGCAAGGCCGTCCGCCGCCTCCTTCCAGGATGCGCCTTCCAGGCCCAGCGCCAGGCGCTGCGCTTCCAG
>CADBQE010000015.1 GCA_902796695.1 uncultured Lachnospiraceae bacterium | reverse complement strand
TCCGTAACGGAGACGGAGAAGGCATCCATAGCCAGGCCCGCGCCCAGAGAAATATTCTGAATGATAAAGGAAAAAAGGTTCGGCATGTTGCCATTATAATCCCTGCATTCCTCTTTGACAAGGCTTTTTCCCCTGTGTTATACTGACAGTTCACCGGAGCAGCGAAAGCGCCGGCGAATCCAGCGAGGTGGCTTATGAAACTGATCGCGGGGCTGGGCAATCCCGGCCGGCAGTATGAGAATACCAGACATAATGTGGGCTGGCATGCCATGGACGAGATCGCCCGCCTGACGGGCATCCGGATCTATGTGAACCGGAACGGCGGCCTGACCGGCAGCGGCTTCTACAAAGGGGAAAAGCTTCTGCTGGCAAAGCCCCTGACCTATATGAACCTGAGCGGGGAGTGCATCGCACCGTTATCCCGGTATTACAAGATCGCGCCGGAGGACGTTTTCGTCATCTGCGACGACGTCTATCTGCCGCTCGGGCAGCTGCGGCTGCGCCGCAGCGGAACGGACGGCGGTCACAACGGGCTGAAAAATATCATCCAGATGCTCGGCAGTAAGGAGTTTCCGCGCCTGCGCATCGGCGTGGGACCGCAGCCCGAGGGCGTGGACCTGGTCGATTTTGTGCTGCGCCAGATCCCGGAGGAACTGCGGAAGCCGCTGGCGGATGCGGAGACCCGCGCCGCGCAGGCCGCGCTGCTCTGGGCGGAGCAGGGGCCGGGCCCGGCCATGAATCTGTATAACAAGAAGGTAATTGTTCAGAACTCATTGTCGGACAGGACAGATTAAAGCGTCAAGATCATCTTGTAAGCATTAATTTATCCTGTCCGACGGGGCGGTGACAACAATTACCGCCCCCCACATGAGCAAAAACAAGATTTCATTGTTATAGTCTGTTCATGATCTTGTTTTTGCGAATGTGGGTGCAGGAGTTCTGAACAATTTCACAAACAGATGGAACTCAAAAATAAAAGGACGGACACATGGCAAAACGCTTTGACACTTCTCTCGCGGCTCTCCCGGATTACGATAAGCTGGAACGGGCGCTCCTGACCGGGAACGCCCCGGTCTGCGTGAGCGGCTGCGTGGATTCCGAACTGGTGCATCTGGCCCGGGAGCTGACCGCGTCCGGCGGCCGCGTCCTGTTTCTGACCTACAACGAGGTCCGGGCCCGCGAGATCTGGGAGGATGCGCAGACCTTCTGCGAAGGCGAGCCGCGCCTGTACCCGGCCCGCGACCTGCTTTTTTCCCAGGCGGACATCCGGGGCAGCCTGCTGTCGCGCCAGCGCATGCAGGGCCTGAAAGCGCTGCTGGAGGAGCCGGACGGCTTTGTCGTTTCCACCGTGGATGCGCTGCTCTGCCGCATGATGAAGCCCGCGGAACTGGCCGGGGCACGACTCTGTCTTGAGCCCGGCGGCATCGCGGAGCCGAAGGAACTGACCCGGAAGCTGGCGGAGATGGGCTACGAGCGCGAAAGCACCGTGCGCATGCCCGGCGATTTTGCTCTGCGCGGCGGGATCCTGGACGTTTTCCCGCTGACGCTGGAAGACCCCGTCCGCATTGAATTTTTTGACGATGAAATAGACTCCCTGCGGAGTTTTGATACCGAAACGCAGCGTTCGCTGGAAAATCTGCCCTCCGTGCATATCTATCCCACCGAGGAGCTGGGCTCCGCGGGCGGCTCCCTGATCGATTATCTGAATGCCGGGGATTTCGTGATCCTGGACGAGCCGGAGCGCCTGGAGGAGAAAGCGAAGGCGGTGGCGCAGGAATACCAGGAAAGCGCCGTGCGCCGCATCCAGGCCGGGCAGGCCGGAGACCTTCTGTCCCTGTTCGATCCGGCGGAGCTGTGGCCGCTGCTGGAGCGCCCGCGCTGCCTGATCCTGACCGGGCTGCCGTACCGGAACAAACCGGTCGCCGCCCGCGCGTCCTTTTCCGTGGATGCCCGCTCCCTGCATGCCTACGGCGGCCAGGTGGAGCTGCTGCTGGCCGACCTGAAAAAGCTGGTCCGGGAAGGCAGCCGGGTCATCCTGCTGTGCGGGTCGCGCAGCCGCGCCGGATGGCTGGAGACCCGTCTGCAGGAAGAAGAACTGCCCGCCTTTTTCGCGGAAAACATAAGCGGTGCGCTTTCGCCCGGGCAGATCCTCATCACCATCGGCAGCATCCACAAGAGCTATGAACTGCCGGCCCTGCGGCTAACGGTCATTGCCGAAGGCGACCTGTTCGACAAAAAGAAAAAGCGGCACCGCAAAAAATATAATAAAAACGGCACCGGCCTCACCCGCATCAGCGAGCTGAACGTGGGGGATTACGTGATCCACGAGGACTGCGGCATCGGCATTTTCCGGGGCATCGTCCAGAAAACCGTGGACCACACGGTGATGGACTATATCCGGATCGACTACCGGGACGGCGGTCAGGTTTTTACCCCCGTCTCCCTGATGAACAAGATCGAAAAGTACGCCTCGCGCGACGTGGAGAACCCGCCGGCCTTAAACCGGCTGGGCGGCGCGGAATGGCGCAATACCAAAGCCCGGGTCAAGAAAGCGGTCGGCGAGATCGCGAAGGACCTGGTGGCCCTGTACGCGGCCCGTCAGCAGGAGCACGGGTTTGTTTTCAGTGCGGACAGCTTCTGGCAGAAGGAATTTGAGGACCACTTCCCGTACGAGGAGACCGAGGACCAGATCCAGGCCATTGAAGCGGTCAACGCGGATATGGAAAGCCCCAAGATCATGGACCGCCTGATCTGCGGCGACGTGGGCTTCGGCAAGACGGAGATCGCCATCCGCGCCGCGTTCAAGGCGGTGCAGGATTCCAAGCAGGTGGCCTATCTGGTGCCCACCACGGTTCTGGCGCAGCAGCATTTCCTGACGTTTTCCGAACGGATGAAGGAGTATCCCGTCCGCGTGGGGCTGCTCTCCCGCTTCCGGACGCCCGCGGAGCAGAAAAAAGTTCTGGCGGACTTAAAAAGCGGCGCGCTGGACATCGTGATCGGAACGCACCGGCTGCTGTCCAAGGATGTGGAGTTCAAAGACCTGGGGCTGCTGATCATCGATGAAGAGCAGCGCTTCGGCGTCTCCGACAAAGAAAAGCTCAAGAAGCTGCGTGAAAATGTGGACGTGATCAGTCTGACCGCCACGCCCATCCCGCGGACCCTGCACATGAGCCTGATCGGGATCCGCGACATGAGCATGCTGAAGGATCCGCCCATGGACCGGCTGCCGATCCAGACCTATGTGGCGGAATACAATGAAGAGATCGTCCGCGAAGCCATCGCGCGCGAACTGGCGCGGGGCGGGCAGGTGTATTATATCTGCAGCAAGGTGAAGAATATCGAAAGCATCACGGCGCGGCTGCAGGAGCTGATCCCGGACGCCTCCATCACCTACGCCCACGGGCAGATGCGGGAGCGCGAGCTGGAAAGCATTATGTACGATTTCGTGAACGGCGATATCGATGTGCTGGTGGCCACCACGATCGTGGAGACCGGCCTGGATATTCCGAACGTCAATACGATTATTATCCAGGATTCGGACCGCTTCGGGCTGGCGCAGCTCTATCAGCTGCGCGGCCGCGTGGGGCGTTCCAACCGCACCGCGTACGCGTTTCTGTTCTACCGCGGCGGGCGCATGCTGAAGGAGGTTGCGGAAAAGCGGCTGGCCGCCATCCGGGATTACACGGAGCTGGGCAGCGGCGTCAAGATCTCCATGCGCGACCTGGAGCTGCGCGGCGCCGGAAACCTTCTGGGCGCGGAGCAGCACGGCCACATGCAGGCCGTCGGCTACGAACTTTACGCCAAACTGCTGGGCGAAGCCGTCAGCCGCGAAAAAGGCATTGCGGAAGAGATCCGCTTCGACACCACCGTGGAAGCGGCGGTGGACGCGCACATCCCCGCGGGCTACATCCCCAATGAAGGGCAGAAGCTGGAGATCTACCACCGCATTGCGGATATCGAATCGCAGGCGGATTACGACGACGTGCTGGACGAACTGATCGACCGCTTCGGCGACATTCCCCGCCCCGTCGACAACCTGATCAAGATCGCGCTCTTAAAAGCGCGCGCGCACAAGCTGTATATCACGGAACTGACGGCCGATTTCCAGCAGATCCGCATGAAATTCCTCCCCGAAGCCCCGCTCGATCCGCAGGCCTTCATCCTGCTCCTTGAGGACCAGAAAGGCCGCCTGCGCCTGAAGGCCGAGGAAGCTCCCGTCCTCACCATGCCCCTCCGCAAAGGCGAAGCCGTCCGCGATACCGCTCTCCTGACACAGACCGGCGACCTCCTCGCCCTCCTCGAGCAGCGCCTCCTGACATGACAGAGGGACGGTTTCTCCGGTCCCTCTCCGGGTACCGGGGGCCGCCCCGGCCTTTCATCTGCCGATCCAGTTCGATACGAACTGCCACCCGTCCTCCGTCTTCTTCATCATCGCGATCCCTTCCCGGTCGCGCGCACGGTCCGACCATACCACCTGGGCCAGTGTATGGGTCTCGTCCGCCCAAACGGCTGATTTCACCTTCGCCAGGATCTTCTCGCAGTCGTCAAAAAAGGTATAATACGCGTCGTATTCCGCTACGTAAGGATACGACAGGACGATCTTTCCTACCGTCTCCTCCGGGAGACCGGTGTACTGCCGGATCAGCGCTTCCACTTTGGCCCGGGGGCGTTTCTGAGGCGGCAGGTTCCGTTCCAGAACTGTCTCCATCCCCAGGATTCTCGCGACCTCTTCTCTCTCCTGCAGCGGCACCGGCTCCATAATCGCCCCCGAAACCGTCCCATTATAGAACACCAGGTCAAAATCGATCTCCTCCGGCGTTTCGTAGCTGCAGGTCAGGAACATGCAGGGGATCCGGTCCGCATTCCAGTTCAGGAACTCCTTCAGCCGAAGCACTTCCTCCTCCGAAAGCGCCTCGCCTTCTATGATGTCCGGCTTCGCCTCCGGCCGGCCGGTTTTCTTTTCAGAAGGTTCTTCCCGCAGGTGAAACGTGATGACCGGAAGGGTTCCGCCGGTTTTCCCCGAAGGATCGGTCCGCGCACAGGCGGATAGAGCCAGCAGCAATATAATTGTGAACCATATAATTACTTTCTTCATAATTCGTTTCTACCGTCTTTCTTTATCCCGACAGGGACGGTGTCATTTGAGCACTGCTCTCCAAATGACAGGTTTTTCTCTATTTTACGGAATCGACTGTACTCTCACCCCTGTCAATGAAAAACCGCTTCCTCTTCCGTAATTTTTTATACTCAACACCTTCATATTTCCCTACCAGTTTCTCAAATAACGCAATTGCTGTTTCCATCTCATCTTCCTCTGCCACCAGGCAGACTCGGATGCAGCCTTCTGTCTGACCTTCGGGAACCCATCCATTATATTTTGCCAGCGGCAGGTACTGCATCAACCGGTTTTCTTCTTTGCTTCCTTCTCCTATATAAACGTGTAGATTAATTTGAGAGATGCTCTCATTCATTTCATCCAGTGCCTGCGACAACTCCTCACTGATAGAAATATAAATCTTGCCTTCTTGTAATTCTTTTTGTTGTTATTGTTCGCATTATCCGAGGATTGGGAAACCGGTCCGGTCACCAGGGACCGGCTTCCCGCACCGGGGACGTAACCTAAGCGGAACCGTCCCAAATCAGGTCTGAGATTCCTTCTTTTTTGCGGCTGTCGACTCTTATTACGGCGTTGTTTCCGCCGGCAGATAGCAGCGCGGAATCATCTCATAGCCTTCGCATCTCCAGAGATCGCCCTGCTTAATCAGAACATAATACCAGTTAAGCGGCATTCCCTGTCTCGAAGCCACATTGTCATAAGTAAACACCGTCTGTTCCGGATGAGCAGCCTCTTCGCCAAACAGGACTTCTCCGGTATACGTACAAATGTAGTGCGGATCGAACAGCCACACATTTTCCGGAAGGCTGATCCCGCTCAGTCCATCGACGTAGGTTTTGCTCTCGCTGTCGAATGTACCGAATTCCAGCAGTTCCGCGATCTGGCCGATCGTTTCACCGTCATAGCATTTCACATCCCGGACCTCGTATCCGGTCAATGTGAACCAGCGGTCCTCTTCCGGGATCTCGTTGATGCAGGAAAGCATCATCCCAATCAGTTTTTCGGCCGCTTCTTCAGCCGTTTCATCACCGGTTCCCTTATAGAAACCGACTCCCCGCAGATTCGGCAGCATAAGCGGTGCGGCACTCTGACCGGTAGCTTCCGCATCAATAGCATAACGATAGAACTCAGCATCTCCGCCCTGATATGTTTTCCAGAGGTCGTCTTGCTTTTCTGTCAGCATCTGATAGAATGCTCCGAAATCCGGGACATCTGCGCTCCAGTTTCCTTCCGGTGCCGGTGTGGTATTGTGCTCTGTTTCTCCGAATACAAGCGTATCCGGCTTTTTCAGCGGCTCTTCCGGAAGGTTTTCTGAACTGCCTTCGGTTATTTTCGTCTGCTCCGTGGTGACCGCTTCTGTCGTATCCGGCTGTTCCGTGGCAGCCGCTTCTGTCGTTTCATCCTGCTCTTTAGAAGACTTCTCGGCTTCTTTCTGTTCCGTCGTAGTCGGGGCAGGAGTTTCTGAAACCACAGTAGTATCTCCAGGATTGTCTTTGGTGCTTTCCGGACTGCCGGAACAGGCGGTAAGCAGCAGAGTCAGAATCATTGAGACGACCAGAATGGTCCGCCAGTTGTGTAGTTTTTTCATGACATCCTCCTCTCGTTTTGTTGTAATCATGGACTGGATATGGCTCTTCATTTCATCATATCCGTT
>CADBQE010000014.1 GCA_902796695.1 uncultured Lachnospiraceae bacterium | reverse complement strand
GACGGCTTCGGCGTCAATTCCGGCATTATTGTGATGGCGGCCACGAACCGCGCGGATATCCTGGACCCTGCCATTCTCAGACCCGGCCGGTTTGACCGCAAGATCACGGTCTCCCGCCCGGACGTCAAAGGACGGGAAGCCATCCTGAAGGTCCATGCGCGCAATAAGCCGTTAAGCGATGACGTGGATCTGGCGCGCGTGGCCCGCACCACCGCCGGCTTTTCCGGCGCGGACCTGGAAAACCTGCTCAACGAAGCGGCGATCCTGGCCGCCAAGGAGAACCGGAAATACGTGATCCAGGACGATATCGACCGCGCCTTTATCAAAGTAGGGATCGGCACGGAAAAGAAGAGCCGCATCATTACCGATAAAGACAAGCGCATCACGGCCTATCACGAAGCGGGACACGCGATCCTGTTCCACCTCCTGCCGGACGTGGGCCCGGTCCATACGATCTCCATTATTCCGACCGGCACGGGAGCCGCCGGCTATACCATGCCGCTGCCGGATCAGGATTATACCTTTATGACCAGGAGCCATATCCTGCAGGAAGTCATGGTCTCTCTGGGCGGCCGCATTGCGGAGCAGATCACCTTCGGGGATGTGACCACCGGCGCCGCTCAGGATATCAAGCAGGCCACGGAACTGATCCGCAGCATGGTCATGAAATACGGCATGAGCGAAGAAGCCGGCATGATTCATTACGGCGGCGAAGACTCCGTCTTTATCGGGCGGGACTACGGCCACACGCGGGAATACGGCGAAAACACCGCCGCGCTGATCGATGATGAGGTCCGCCGCATCATGAAGGAATGCTACGACAAGGCCTTCGCGCTGATTAAAGAGAATCAGGACGTGCTGAAAGCCGTGGCGGAAGAACTGATCGTCAAAGAGAAGATGGATCAGCAGGAATTCGAAGAAATCTTCGGCAAAATTACGGGCGGCAGGGAAAACAATTCGTGAAAACACCTTTCATATTCTGCGATGAGACCGCACTGTTCCGTCAGCCGGCCGATCCCGGGCCTTCAGAGCCTTTTGTGCTTTCGGTCTGGGTCAGCCGGCAACCGGATCAGTCTGTTGCATTTCTGTGCCGCAGCGACAGCGGATCTTCCTTTCTTCCGGCCCGGAAAACGGGTGAGCGGGGCCTGTATGATATTTATGAGGCACGCCATCCCGGAACGGAAGAAGAACTCTTTTATTTTGTCAATGTCTCCTGCGAGGGGAATTCCTACCTGTACGGCCGCAACGGAATGCGGGGAGAAAACGAGATCGTGCCGTTCAGCGTGAACCCGTATTTCGCGGTCCCGGACTGGGCCCGCGGCGCACTGTGGTATCAGATCTTTCCGGACCGTTTCTGCAACGGAGACCCGTCCAACGACGTCCTGACCGGCGAGATCTTCGACGACGTGGAGCTCGTCAGCCGCAGAATGCGCTGGGAAGACCCGGTGACCGCGCTGGACGTCCACCACAGCTACGGCGGCGATCTCAGGGGCATTCTGAACAAACTGGATTATATCAAAGCGCTCGGGATCGAGGTCATCTATCTGAATCCCGTTTTTGTCGCGCCCTCCAGTCACGGCTACAACACGCAGGATTATGAGCATGTGGACCCTCATTTCGGCTGCATTCCGGAAGACGGAGAGGGGAGAGACCGCTATCAGGCCCGGACGGTTTCCGCGGTCAATCTGGAAGCCTCGGACGCCCTGCTGGCGGAACTGGTCAGCTGCGCGCACCGCAAAGGCATCCGCGTGGTGCTGGACGGCGTGTTCAACCACTGCAGCAGCTTTCATGCCTGGTATAATGCGGCCGGTCTGTATGATCCGTCTCTGGAGCGGCCGGCTTATTTCCGGAAGGACGAAAACGGGGAGACCGAATGCTGGTGGGGCAATAAAAACCTGCTGAAGCTGGATGTGGACGGCAATGAGGAACTGCGCGAAGAGCTGCTGAAGATCGCGGAAAAATGGGTGTCCCCGCCCTACAACGCGGACGGATGGCGGCTGGACGTGGCCGCGGACGTGGGCCACTCCGCGGAAGGCAATCATGCTTTCTGGCGCGCTTTCCGCGAGCGGGTCCGGAAAGTCCGTCCGGACGCGCTGATCCTGGCCGAGCATTACGGAGATCCGTCTCCGTGGCTGGGCGGTGACGAATGGGACAGCGTCATGAATTACGACGCCTTCATGGAACCGGTCAGCTGGTTCTTCACCGGCATGGAGAAGCACGGCGACCGCCACGTTCCCTGGATGGAGGGCGCGGGCGAAGCGTTCCGGGAAGCCATGATCCAGGCTATGGCCCGCTTCCCGCGGGGCAGTCTGGAAGCAGCCTTAAACCAGCTGGACAATCACGACCATTCCCGCTTTCTCACGCGTACGAATCATGTGGTAGGCCGGCTGGGCGAACTGGGATACCGCATGGCGGATACCGGCGTGAACAAAGCGGTCCTCCGGGCGGCGGCGCTGCTTCAGATGACCTGGCCCGGAGCCCCGGGCATTTATTACGGGGATGAAGTCGGCCTGACGGGCTTTACGGATCCGGACAACCGGCGTCCTTTCCCCT
>CADBQE010000013.1 GCA_902796695.1 uncultured Lachnospiraceae bacterium | reverse complement strand
TGCTGGCTGCCACCGGTTCCGACAACACTCCCATGCTGAAGGACATCTTCGAAACCTTCACCGTGGACACCGACGTCCTGAACAAGATGGTCAAGGATGACAATCAGTACGTCAACAACACCGACGTCGTCAAGGCCTTTGCCGAAGATCCCAACTATGGCAACACCGCCATCCTGGACGGCCAGAACGACATCGCCATCTTCTACGAACTGGCGAAGGACATCAAGTGGGAAAACCACACCAACTATGACCAGCTGCTGAACGAAGGCCTGCAGAACAAGCTGCAGGAGTTCTACAACGGCTCCGTGGATGAAGAGACCGCCATGCAGAACTTCTACAACTACGTAAGCGAGACGTATCCCGACATCGTCATCCCGGCTAAATAAATCATCCGACGACCCGGCCGGGGCAGGGGCATCTGCCCCCTGCCCCGGTTTTTTGTCAGAAAACCGCCGGAGGGACTATTATGAACAAGAATGACAATAAAACACTCGGCCCGCGGAAATCGGTCAGCTACGCGAAATGGGGCTATATCTTCATTCTCCCGTTTTTCCTGGTCTATATCGTTTTCACGCTGGCCCCGCAGTTTTTAACGATCTACAACAGTTTTTTTGAAAATTACCGGAGCGGGCTCAAGCAGATCGGCCCGAACTTCGTCGGACTGGAAAATTACAAAGCCCTCTTTACTCCCGATGCGGCCGGAACGGTCCGGATCCTGAAATACGCGGCCAATACGCTGATCCTCTGGATCGCAGGCGCCATCCCCCAGTTCGTCATCGCGCTGCTGCTGGCGATCTTCTTCACCAGCTACCGCCTGAATATCAAGGGACAGGGCTTTTTCAAAACCGTCATCTATATGCCCAACCTGATCATGGCGGCCGCCTTCTCCATGCTGTTCTACACGCTCTTCTCCCGCGTGGGTCCGATCCAGGGCCTGCTGGAGAACTGGGGGGTGATCGACAAGTCCTTTGACTTCTTCTCCGTGCGCATCACCGTGCGCGGGATGATCGCCCTCATGAACTTCCTGATGTGGTTCGGCAACACGACGATCGTGCTGATGGCCGGCATCATGGGCATCGACCAGGCCCTGTTCGAATCCGCCACCATCGACGGCGCCAACTCCGTGCAGGTCTTCTTCCGGGTGACCATGCCGCTGCTGATGCCGATCTTCGTCTACTGCTTGATCACGGCCATGATCGGCGGTATCCAGATGTTCGACGTGCCCCAGGTCTTAACGAACGGCAAAGGCGTCCCCAATGAAATGACCCGAACGCTGGTCATGTACCTGAACGGCTATCTGACCACCAAGAACTACGGCATGGGCGGCGCGATCTCCGTGATCATCTTCATCATTACGGGCGGCCTGAGCGGCATTGTCTACAAGATCCTGTCCGCGCAGTACAAGGATCCGGAGCGCCTGCACAGGCAGAGAAAGGGGAACGTGATATGAGCAAGCGAATGAGCGACAATACCCGCGGTCTGATCAAGCTGACCATTCTGCGCGTGATCGTCTACGCGATCCTGATCTTCCTGTGCATCCTGTGCCTGTTCTTCTTCTACCTGATGATCGTCAACGCCTCGCGTTCCAACGCGCAGCTGGCCACCGGCTTTGACATTCTTCCGCGGGAGAACTTTTTCAAGAACCTGGTCAATGCCTGGAACGACACGTCCATCAATATTCCGCGGGGCATGCTGAACAGCCTGATCATCGCGCTGTCCACCGCGGTGCTGACCACGTATTTCTCCGCTCTTACGGCGTACGGCGTGCATGCCTACGAATTTAAGGGCAAGAAGTTCGTCTTCACGTTCATCATTGCGGTCATGATGATTCCGTCGCAGGTCTCCGCGCTGGGCTTCATCCAGATGATGAACAAATTCCACCTGAACAACAGCTATATCCCGCTGATCGTGCCCGGCATCGCTGCCCCCGTGGTCTTCTTCTACATGAAGCAGTACATGGAGAGCGTGCTGCCGCTGGACGTGATCGACGCGGCGCGCGTGGACGGCTCCGGGGAATTCCGCACGTTCAACACGATCGTGCTGCCGATGCTCAAGCCCGCCGTCGCGGTGCAGATGATCTTCTCCTTCGTGAGTTCCTGGAACAACTACTTTATCCCGGCCCTGCTGCTGGATAAGGCGGAAATGAAGACCGTCCCCATCATGATCGCGCAGCTGCGCTCCGCGGACTATTCCAAGTTCGACATGGGCAAGGTCTACATGTTCATCCTGTTAGCCATCCTGCCGGTCCTGATCACCTACATTTTCCTGTCCAAGTCGATCATCAAGGGCGTGACCGCGGGCAGCGTCAAGGGCTGAGCCGGAAAGGAGGGATCGGATCATGAAGGAATGGAAAGGATTCCGGAAGGGCGTCGATCTGGGCGGCTGGTTCTCCCAGTGCGACTATTCCGAGGGCCGGGTCCGGAACTTCATCCGCGAAGAGGACTTCGCGGTCATCCGGAGCTGGGGCGCGGACCACGTCCGTCTTCCGGTGGATTACAACCTGCTGGAGGATGAGGAAGGAAGCTTCCTGGAATCCGGCTTCGCGCACCTGGACAGAGCTTTCGGCTATGCGCAGGCCGCCGGCCTGAACATGGTCCTGGACCTGCACAAGACCCCGGGATTCTCGTTCGATCCGGATGAGAAAGAGAGCGGGTTTTTCGACTCCGAAAAGTATCAGGAGCGGTTTTACCGGCTGTGGGAAGAGCTGGCCGCACGCTTCGGGCGCTGCGCCGGGCGGATCGCGTTTGAACTGCTGAACGAGGTCACGGAAGAAAGCTACATGCCGGCCTGGAACCGGATCGCCGCGGAATGCATCCGCCGCATCCGCGTTCACGCGCCGGACGTCCCGGTGCTCGTGGGCGGCTACTGGCACAACAGCGCGCGGTCCGTGAAAGCCATCGATATCCCGAACGATCCGCACCTTGTCTACAACTTCCACTGCTATGAGCCGCTGATCTTTACCCATCAAGGCGCGGACTGGATCCCGACCATGGATCCGGCCTTCCGCATCCCGGTCACGGCCTCCTTCGGCGAGATGGCGGAGGCTTCCCGCCGGATGGTGGGCGGCAATACCGCCGGGCTGGAAAGCTTCCCGCCGGAAACGCGCCTGACCGCGGATTTCTTCCTCGGATTCCTCGCGGAAGCCGTGCAGGCGGCCGAAAAGCGGGGCGTCCCGCTCTACTGCGGGGAATACGGCGTGATCGACCGCAGCCGCCCGGAGGATGCGCTCGCCTGGTTCCGCCTGATCCATCAGGCTTTTGAACATTACGGCATCGGCCGTGCGGCCTGGAGCTACCGGCAGATGGATTTCGGCCTTTCGGACGCCCGTCTGGACGCCGTCCGGAAGGAACTGATTCTCAACTTATAACACACGACGGGAGCAAGCATTATGTCAACTGTCCAACTGAAAAACATCAAGAAAGTCTACCCGGTCCCCGGCGGGACCGCGAAAGAAGATAAAAAAGGCCGGAAAGGCAAAGAGCCGCAGCACAGGACAAGCCATCTGCAGATGACGGAGGAAGGCGTGGTCGCCGTCCAGGAATTCAGCCTGGATATCGCGGACAAGGAATTCATCGTTCTGGTCGGTCCCTCCGGCTGCGGCAAATCCACCACGCTGCGCATGGTAGCCGGCCTGGAGGAGATCTCCGGCGGCGAACTGTATATCGACGGCGAGCTGGTGAACCATGTGGCGCCCAAGGACCGGGA
>CADBQE010000012.1 GCA_902796695.1 uncultured Lachnospiraceae bacterium | reverse complement strand
TTTTGGCACGTGACAGGGGGACGGTTCCTTTGTCAGGTTTTGGGGGTGTCCTCTCACCGCGGGCCGATTACAAATCGGCCCCTACGATAGCGGCCCCTACGACAGCGGCCCAACAACAGCGACCCAACAATAGCGGCCAAGATGACAGGGGGACGGTTCCTTTGTCACGTTTTCGGGGCGTCCTCTCGCCGCGGGCCGCTGACACAGCGGCCCCTCCGATAACCCGGGCGTGACATAGGGACGGTTCCGGTGGACCCCCGCGGTCTTTCGTAGGGGCCGATCTATGATCGGCCCGCAGACGCCAATTTCCCACAGGGCGCTGACCCCCGCGGCCCCAACGATAATACCCCGAAATCCACGTACCATCCCTCAAATCCACGTACCATCCCTCAATATTTCCCCTTGACAGAAGCACTATGTTTTCCTATAATAGTCGCGTAAATTGAATACCCTAAAGACTGTGATGGAGAGAGTACCCTGTCGGTGAAAGGCACAGAGAGCCGGGGAAGCTGAGAACCGGTGCGAGTAGAGGCAGAGGGAAGGTCACTCCGGAGTCGCCGCCTGAACCTGCGCGGAATGCGCGGCAGTAGGCACGGCCGGGTTCCGCCCGTAAAAGCGGAGGGTCTGTGACGGCAGACGGCAAATGGGTGGTACAGCGAGCAGGCTCGTCCCGTTTGGGATGAGTTTTTTTGTAGGAACCGGAGGCGGGGCGGAGCATCCGCCGGCCGCCGGCCCGAAAAACAAGGAGAGCGAATACATGTACAGAAAAGTCCCCACCGACCAGAACTTCGTGAGCCGGGAAAAGGAAGTCCTGCAGTTCTGGAAGGAAAACCGCATCTTTGAGAAATCCGAAGAAGGCCGCAAGGGCCGCCCCTGCTATACCTTCTATGACGGACCGCCCACGGCCAACGGCAAGCCGCATATCGGCCACGTGGAAACCCGCGTTATCAAGGACATGATCCCCCGCTACCGCACCATGAAGGGCTATTACGTGCCCCGCAAGGCCGGCTGGGACACCCACGGCCTGCCCGTGGAGCTGGAGGTGGAAAAAGCGCTGGGCTTAAACGGCAAGGAACAGATCGAGGAATACGGCATTGAGCCGTTTATCCAGAAATGCAAGGAATCGGTCTGGAAGTACAAGGAAATGTGGGAGCGGTTCTCCGATACCGTCGGCTTCTGGGCGGACATGAACAACCCCTACGTGACCTATCACGACGAATACATCGAGTCCGAATGGTGGGCCCTCTCCGAACTGTGGAAGAAAGGCCTGCTGTACAAGGGCTTCAAAATCGTCCCCTACTGCCCGCGCTGCGGGACGCCGCTTTCCACCGCGGAAGTCTCCCAGGGCTACAAGCTGGTGAAGGAGCGCTCCGCCGTCGCCCGCTTTAAGGTAAAAGGCGAGGACAACACCTACTTCCTGGTCTGGACCACCACTCCCTGGACCCTGCCCTCCAACGTGGCGCTCTGCGTGAACCCGCACGAAAACTATGTGAAGGTCTATGTCCCGGCGGAGGACCGGAATTACATCCTGGCGGAAGCCCTCCTTTCCGTGATCCGCACTCCGGAAGGCGCCGCCGCTCCCGAAATCCTGGCGCGCTTTACCGGTAAGGATCTGGAGTACAAAGAATACGAGCCGCTGTTTGACTTTACGGGAAAATTCGTGGCGGAACAGCGTCAGGAAAAAGCCTTCTACGTCACCTGCGATGAATACGTCACCATGACCGACGGTACCGGCATCGTCCATATCGCCCCGGCCTTCGGCGAAGACGACGCGAACGTGGGCCGCCACTACGGCCTGCCCTTCGTGCAGTTCGTGGACGGCAAAGGCGAGATGACGGCGGAGACCCCTTACGCGGGCCTGTTCGTCAAGAAAGCCGACCCCGTGATCCTGAAGGATCTGGACGCCGCCGGCCTGCTGTACGATGCGCCGAAGTTCGAGCACGAATATCCGCACTGCTGGCGCTGCGATACCCCTCTGATCTACTACGCGCGCGACTCCTGGTACATCCGCGAAAGCGATTACAAGGACGCGCTGGTGAAGAACAACAACACCGTGAACTGGCTGCCCGAGACCATCGGCTCCGGCCGCTTCGGCAACTGGCTGGAGAACATCCAGGACTGGGCCATTTCCCGCAACCGCTACTGGGGCACGCCCCTTAATATCTGGGAATGCACCTGCGGCCACCGCGAATGCATCGGCAGCCGCGCGGAACTGGCGGAAAAGAGCGGCAATCCGGAAGCCGCGAAGATCGAACTGCACCGTCCGTACGTGGATGCCGTCACGATCCCCTGCCCCGAATGCGGCGCCGCCATGCACCGCGTGCCGGAAGTGATCGACTGCTGGTTCGATTCCGGCGCCATGCCCTTCGCCCAGCACCACTATCCGTTTGAAAACAAAGAAAAATTCGAGCAGCAGTTCCCCGCCGCCTTCATTTCCGAGGCCGTGGACCAGACCCGCGGGTGGTTCCACTCCCTGATGGCGGAAAGCACGCTCCTGTTCGACAAGTCCCCGTACGAAAACGTCATCGTGCTGGGCCTGGTGCAGGACAAAAACGGCCAGAAGATGAGCAAATCCAAAGGCAACGTGGTCGATCCCTTCGAAGCCCTGGAAAAATACGGCGCCGACGCGATCCGCTGGTACTTCTACAACAGCTCCGCCCCCTGGCTGCCCAAGCGCTTCTCCGAGGAAGCCGTGCTGGAAGGCCGCTCCAAATTCATGAGCACGCTGTGGAACAGCTACGCGTTCTATACGCTGTACGCGGAGATCGATCAGTTCGATCCGTCAAAATATATGACGGACGGCAAGTGGATCCCGAAGGACCTGCCGGTCATGGACCGCTGGCTCCTGTCCAAACTGAACACCCTGATCCTGACCGTGGACAAGGCCCTGGATGAATACCATGTAACCGAAGCTTCCCGCGCGCTGGCCGCTTTCGTGGAAGACCTTTCCAACTGGTACGTGCGCCGCTGCCGCGAACGCTACTGGGCACCCGGCATGGAGCAGGACAAGATCAACGCCTACATGACCCTGTTCGAAGCCCTGCGCACCGTCAGCCTGCTGGCGGCTCCCATGGTTCCGTTCATGACCGAAGCGATCTATCAAAACATCGTGCGGCCGGTAATCCCCGGCTCCGAGGAAAGCATTCACCTGTGCGCATACCCCGTCGCGGACGAGAGCCTGATCGATCCCGCCCTGGAAGCGGACATGGACCACGCCGTGAAGTTGGTGGAAATGGGCCGCGCGGCCCGCAACGAAGCCGGCGTGAAGAACCGTCAGCCGCTGTCCCGCATGCTGGTCAAGGCGCCGTTTGAACTCAGCCAGTACTATGACAGCATCATCGCGGAAGAACTGAACGTCAAGGCACTGGAATTTACGGACAATGTCGAAAACCTGATCGACTATTCCTTCAAGCCGCAGATGCGCACCCTGGGCCCGCGCCTGGGCAAGCAGCTGGGCGAAGTGAAGAAGCTGCTGGAGCAGATCGACGGTGCGGCCGCCATGGCGGAATTAAAGAGCAGCGGCAAACTGACCCTGACCTTGTCCGCCGGCCCCGTGGATCTGACGGAAGACGACCTGCTGATCGCCGTGAGCCAGCGGGAAGGCTTCGTTTCCAATCAGGACGGCGACTGCACGGTCGTGCTGGACACCGCGCTCACGCCGGAGCTGATCGAGGAAGGCTTCGTGCGCGAGATCGTCAGCAAAGTACAGACCATGCGCAAGGAAGCCGGCTTTGAAGTCGTGGACCGCATCCGCCTTTCGCATCAGGGCAATGCCGTGATCGAAGGCATCTT
>CADBQE010000011.1 GCA_902796695.1 uncultured Lachnospiraceae bacterium | reverse complement strand
GCCGACACCGGCCATAAGATCTATGCCTGCCCGGCCTGCAAGCAGCGGGTACGTGTTCCTTCCGGCCGCGGAAAGATCGAGATCACCTGTCCCAAATGCGGCAACCATTTCAAGCGCCGCACCTGACGGATCCTTAAGGAGCATCTATGTTTGGCTATATTACGGTGGCAAGGCCGGAGCTGAAGATCCGGGACGACGAAACGTACCGGGCGTTTTACTGCGGCCTTTGCCGCGCCTTGAAAAAGCGTCACGGGCTGTCCGGTCAGAGCACGCTGTCCTATGACATGACTTTTGTGGTCCTGCTGCTCACGGCCCTGTATGAACTGCCTACGGAGACCGATTCGATCTGGTGTCCGGTCCATCCCAAAGGCCGCCATGCCATCGTCCGGAACCGTTTTCTGGACTACGGCGCGGACATGAATCTTCTGCTGGCCTATTACAATCTGCTGGATGACTGGGCGGATGATAAAAAGCTGAGCGCGAAAGCGCTTTCCGGCCTGATGAAGAAGCATGCGGAGCGGGTGGAACACGAATATCCCCGGCAGGGGAAGGCCGTCAGGGACTATCTGGCCCGCATCGCCGAAATCGAGAAAAGCGGGGATCCGGATCCGGACGCCCCGGCTGGTGCCACCGGCGTCATGCTGGGCGAGCTGCTGGTCACGGAGGAAGACGTCTGGTCTCCCACCCTTCGCCAGATCGGCTTCTATCTGGGCAAATTTATCTACCTGATGGACGCCTACGAGGATCTGGAGGACGATATCCGTTCCGGCAGCTACAATCCGTTTACCGTCTGGGGAAATACCCGCATGGCGGTGGCGGACCGGGTACAGGAAGCCCTGACACAGGTGCTGAGCGAGGCGACGCTGGCCTTCGAACGGCTTCCCATCGTACAGGGGGAAGACCTGCTGCGGAATATCCTGTATGCGGGCGTCTGGACCCGTTTTGACGAAATATCACAGAAAGACAAAGAAAAAGCCGCGGCACAGGCGGAGAAAGGGGGCGACGGCCATGATGTATGATCCTTACGCGGTTCTGGGTGTGAAATACGACGCCACGGATGACGAGATCAAGAAGGCCTACCGCACCTTAAGCCGCCGCTATCACCCGGATGCCAATGTGAATAATCCGAACGCCGCGCAGGCGGAGGAGAAATTCAAGCAGGTCCAGCAGGCCTACGAACAGATCATGAAAGACCGCGAGCAGGGCAAGCGGGGCTATTCCGCCTACGGGCCCGGCAGCAGTTACGGAAGCGCGGGCGGGTACGGAGCCGGCAGCAGTTACGGAGGAGGCGGTACTCAGTATCAGGATCCGCAGGCCGATTACGGCTACGGTCCGTTCGGCTTTGGCTTCGGGCCGTTCGGTTTCGGCGGCACGGCGTACGGCAGCGCGTACCAGCAGCGGAATCCGGCCTATGACGGCTATACGGAAGAGGAAGTCCAGCATCTGCAGTCCGCTGTGAATTACATCAATGCCGGCCACTATCAGGAAGCCTGGAACCTTCTGAGATCATTTGAAAATCACGGTGCCTACTGGTACTATCTGGCGGCCGCCGCCAACAGCGGTCTGGGCAGCAACATCAAGGCCACGGAATACGCCCGCACCGCCGTCCAGATGGACCCGAACAACTACGAATACAACGCTCTCCTGCAGCAGCTGGAAGGCGGCGGCCGCTGGTATGAGACCCAGAGCTCCGGCTACGGCCGCTCCATGGGCTCGAGCCTGTGCCGCAGCATCGGGACTTACATTCTCTGCAGCACCTTCTGCTGCGGCGGCGGCTCCGGCTGCGGCCGCATGATGTTCTGCTGCTGACCCTGCCGGAAAGGGGAACGGGATCGATTTCCTTTTTTCCGGCGGCAGGCATCTCATCTGTCCGCGCTTGGGCATACTTTGAGCAGGTTATGAAAGAGTTTACCCGGATTCTTAAATTTGTTTGTTTTTCCGTCAGCGCCGGTCTGATCGAAATCGGCAGTTTTGCCCTGTTCAACGAACTGCTGCACTGGCCGTACTGGCTCAGCTATATGATCGCGCTGATCCTGTCGGTGCTGTGGAACTTCACCCTGAACCGCAGATTCACGTTCAAATCCGCTGCCAACGTCCCCGTGGCCATGCTGAAGGTCGCCGCTTATTACGCCGTCTTTACCCCACTTTCCTCCTGGCTGGAGCATGTTTATACCGTACAGTGGGGCTGGAACGAATATCTGGCCACGTTCGCGAATATGGCACTGAACCTGGTTACGGAGTTTTTGTATCAGCGTTTTTTCGTTTTCGGGAAGAGTCTGGATTCGCAGAATCAAAAAAGCTGACAGATTTCACATCCATCTGTCAGCTGCACTTTTTCAGGGAGCATCCTTATTACGGATGCCCTTCTTTATTTTGGCAGGTTGCTTCATCTGCCGCGGCAATACAGAGTTTTCCATCGGCATAGCTTATGATTACGTCATAGCTTTCTTCCCGGCCTCTGATCTGATATAATTTGCATCCCGAAGAGCCTGAGTACGCGTCCGCTCCTTCACCGATCTGCTTTCCCTGCCGGAAAAGTTTTATCCGGACACCCTGTAAAAAACTGATATTCGGGCTTTCAGACCCGGCGGACGACTACGCTGACCCAGTCGTTTAAGGGAACCGTTTCCAGAAGCTGCCAGGCAGGGTTGGCCCGGAAGGCTTTTTCCACTTCTTCCCGATGTTCTTTGTAAATGCCGGAGGTGATGAAGATCCCTCCGGTTTTGGCATAGCGGTCGGCGGCGCCGGGCGCGGCGAGGGAAATGATGACCGGTGCCAGGATATTGCATAGAATGAGGTCATAACGACCGGAGACCAGCCCGGGATCCGAGAGAATATTTCCTTCCTTAAAGAAAAAGCATCCTTCTTTTACGTCATTCAGCGTCAAATTTTCCTCAATCACATGATGGCACGCCGGATCCAGTTCCGTGGCCGTGACAGTGTCCGCTCCATACCGCAGGGCTGCCAGTCCCAGGATCCCGCTGCCGCAGCCGATATCCAGAACAGTCTCGCCGCCGCGCATCCATTTCTTTAAGCCGTCCAGGCACAGGCGGGTCGACTCATGCGTCCCGCTGCCGAACGCCGTGCCGGGATCCAGCCGGATCACCTTGATCCGGCCCGCTTTTACCGCCTCCGCCTGCTCCTCCGGAACAGTCTCCCAGACCGGAAGGATCAGCAGGTCATTCACCAAAAGAGGCTTATAGTACTGTTTCCAGGTATCACGCCAGTCTTCTTCGCGGCTGATATCGCTTTCCAGGCGGAAGGGCTTTCCGGGAAACAGGCGGTCCCATTCTTCCCGGACCTGCCGCAGCAGGGCCTGCTCCTCCTCCGGGAGCCAGAGGCGGTCGTGAATGGTATAGGAATCATCCGAAGCGTCCCCGGTCTGGGGCTGCGCAGCGTCCTTCCCCCCGTTTATCCGCAGATAGAAGCTGATTTTCGGCTCTCCCGTATCCGGCAGTTCATCCGGTGCCAGCTCCGGCGACAGATCCACAAACATCTGCCCCAGTTCTTCCTCCGACGGGATCATTCCGTCTTCGATCTCCACCCCTTCGATCCCGAGTCCGCACAGCATCGCAGTCACGGCATCCTCCTGTTCCGGCTCGATCAAAATACTGTATTTATGCCATTCCATACTGTCTCCTTCTGAAAAACAGAGCCGCCTGGGGGCGGTCCTGTCTGTGGGTTGAGAAAATAAGTCAGGTAAGTTCTTCGGCGATCTGCAGGATCCGGCGGAAGCGGTGGTTCATGCCGGATTTGCCGACGGGGGGATCCAGGAGTTCGCCCAGCTCTTTCAGGGGCAGATCGGGGTTATCCAGGCGCAGGCGTGCTGCGTCCTGAAGGGGACGCGGGAGGGTTTCCAGCCCCACTTTTTCCCGGATGGCCAGGATGGCACGCACCTGGCTCTCGCCGGCCTGCGAGACCTTGGCGGAGTTGCCCAGATCGCAGTTGACCTGGCGGTTGATCTGGCCCTGCAGGCTGCGGAAGGCCCGGGCGCTCTCCCACTGCAGCGTACTCTGAAAAGCGCCCATCAGGCTGAGTACGGAAGAGATCGCTTCACTGTTTTTCAGATACACCAAGCTTTTTCCCTTCCGGGAAGTTGTGCGGGCCGGCAGATTCCAGCCTTCCAGCATGGACCGCAGTTCCTGCGCCCGCGCTTCGCTCGTGGTCACGATTTCCCAATGATAGGCGCCTTCCGGGTCGCTGACGTAGCCGCCCGCCAGAAAAGCGCCCCGCAGAAAGGCGCGACGGCAGGCCTCGTTTTTCAGCAGCGTTTCCGGTGCCGGAAGCCCCTCTTCCCGCAGAACGCCCTTCCGGTTCATAAAACCGAGTTCCTGCAGCAGACGGACTGTGGCGCGGTGGTCCTCCAGCCTGACGGTGTAGATCGGCGCGGTCCCTTTTCCGGAAAAGACGCTGCTTGCCGGGATGCCGCCCGCAAGCGCGCGCATTAAAAAATCCCCCCGCCGGACAGCGGGAAGGTTTTCGCTCTGGATCATCAGGCTGAGCGATCCGTCCTCTTTTACGTCCAGACTGCCGATCCCGGCGGCCAGGGCATGCAGCTCCGCAAGCCGCTGCGCCCGCGGTTTTAAAGGAACCCGGCTGAGCAGGTCCTTCGTATCCCGGGAAAAGGTACTGGCCATCAGAAATCCCCCCAGAGGCGGACTTCCCGTTCCAGTTCCACGCCGCTGTGCTCCCGCACGCGCCGCGTGACTTCCTCGCAGAGCGTATAGACGTCGCGGGCGGTCGCCCGCCCGGTATTGATGACAAATCCGGCGTGCTTTTCCGATACCTGCGCGCCGCCCACGGCAAAACCCTTGAGCCCTGCCTCTTCGATCAGCTGTCCGGCGAAATGCCCCGCCGGCCGCTTGAACGTGCTGCCGGCGCTGGGATATTCGAGCGGCTGCTTCTCCCGGCGCCGCTCTCCCAGTTCCCGCATGCGGGCTTCGATCGCTTCCCGCTCCCCGGGCCGAACGCGCAGCACGGCCGACAGGATGATGTCGTCACTGCCTTCCATCCGGCTGTGACGGTATCCGAAATCCATCTCCGCGGCGGAGATCTCGCGGATCTGTCCCTTCGCGTCCATCAGCCGGACGCTTTCCGTAATATCCTTCATTTCGCCGCCGTAGGCCCCAGCGTTCATCGTCAGCGCGCCGCCCAGCGTTCCGGGGATGCCGTGTGCGAATTCCAGGCCGGAGAGCGAGCGTTCCGCCGCCGCTTTCGCCAGATTCCGCAGCAGGCTGCCGGAGAGGGCAAACAGGCTGTCTCCGTCGAACCGCCAGCCGGTCAGGGCCGTCATATCGAAGACCACGCCTTTGACGCCGGTGTCGCTCACCAGCAGATTGGTCCCCTTCCCCAGAATGTAGCGCGGCAGCTCATACTCCCGGCAGAGATCGAGTCCGACCGCCAGCGCTTCTTCGCTGTAGGGACGCACAAAGATCTGAGCGCCCCCGCCCACATGAAAGCTGGTATGCTCCCGCATGGGCTCTCCGAAAACGATCTGCACCTCATCGGTGGATACTGTATAATCTTCCGCAAATCTCAGGAAATCTCCTGCCATTTCTGCCTCCTATTTCCGGGCCCGGTCGCGGGCCATTTTCTCCATGATCCGGCGCTCCAGCTCCTTGCCGGCGTCGTAGCCCATCCGTTTCTGACGGAAGTTCACCGCGGCGGTCTCCACGATAACGGCGGAGTTGCGGCCGGGGCTGAGGGGGATCGTGAAGCAGACCAGCTTATTGCCCAGATATTCCACATATTCTTCTTTGATGCTCAGACGGCGGTTGACGGCGTTGCTCTGGTCCCAGGCCTCCAGGCGGATCACCATGCTGATCTGCTTTTCGTCCTCCACGCATTCCACACCGTAAAGTGCTTTGATGTCGATCGCGCCGATGCCGCGCAGTTCCATCAGGTAGCGCGTCACATCCGGGGCGCGGCCGACCAGTTCCTGCTCGCTGTAGCGCCGGATCTCCACCACATCGTCCGCCACCAGGCGGTGTCCGCGTTTGACCAGCGCCAGCGCGGTCTCGCTCTTGCCGATGCCGGAGTTGCCGAGGATCAGCACGCCTTCGCCGAACACGTCCACCAGCACGCCGTGGATGGCGACCATCGGGGCCAGGGAGATCTCCAGCTGGCGCAGCAGGCGCGCCTCAAAGACGGAGGTGGGCAGCGAGGTGCCCAGGATCGGGACGCGGTGCTGCAGCGCCATCGCCATGATGTCCTCCTGCGGCCGGTAATCGCGCGTGAGGATCAGGCAGGGGATCTGCAGGTCCATCAGCCGTTCGAACGCGGCCACCCGCTCGTTGTCCGGCAGGGAGCGCACATATTCGAATTCCACCATGCCCACGATCTGGATCCGCGTGGGATCAAAATGCTTCATGAACCCGGTCAGCTGCAGCGCCGGCCGGTTCAGTTCGGGGTTGCGGATCTCGATGTCCTGCAGCGGGATCTCCGGCGTCATATTGACCAGATTCAGTTTGTCGGATAATTCCTGTAATGATATTCCATTCATGGCGTCACCGTAATTTATGAGAGTTGACAGTTGTATTGTAGCGGTTTTCCGCACGCCCCGCAAGGGGGGATTTGCGGCCGGGGAGCCGGTCCCCGGCGGAAAAAGATGACAAAAGAACCGTCCCCCTGTCACAAAACGTGACAAAGGAACCGTCCCCCTGTCACGTTTCGGGGAGTTCGCCGCCGTGGAAGAAGGCGTAGACGGCGCGGGCGGCGGGGGCGTTCATGCCGGGGACGGATTTCAGGGCGGTGAAGTCCGCTTCGCGGATGGCGTCGATGTTCGGGAGGGCGGCCAGGAGGGCGCGGCGGCGGGCGGGGCCGACGCCGGGGATGTCGTCCAGGATGGAGTGGACCTGGCTCTTGCCCCGCAGCGAGCGGTGGTATTCGATGGCGAAGCGGTGCGTTTCATCCTGGATGCGGGTGATC
Organism: uncultured Lachnospiraceae bacterium; assembly: GCA_902796695.1. GTDB lineage: Bacteria > Bacillota > Clostridia > Lachnospirales > Lachnospiraceae > UBA6987. Next base: position 804 of record CADBQE010000011.1, on the reverse strand, counting down.
AGTTTGAAGACTTCGCCCCGGGTATCGATCGGCAGTTCCGTGTCCCGGAAGTAGAGGCCGCGCGTGCGGTGATGATCGTCCTTCACCATCCCGCAGACCGGGACGGCAAGGCCCAGCTGCGCCAGCACCTGCTGCGCCGCATGCACCTGTCCTTTTCCGCCGTCCATCAGGATCAGGTCCGGAAAGCGCAGGAAGGAATCCGCGCTGTCGTAGCCGATGCTTTCGCGCACCATGCTCTGCTCCTTCAGCCCGTGCGTAAAGCGCCGGTACAGGACCTCCGTCAGGGAGGCCGTATCATTATTGCCTTCCACAAACCGGATGCGGAATTTCCGGTAATCATTCTTCTTGGGGCGGCCGTCCTCATACACCACCATGGAGCCTACGGTGGCAAAGCCGCTGATATGGGAGATGTCGTAGGCCTCGATGCGCCGCAGATTCTCCATGCCCAGCAGTTCCTGCAGGCCGCGCAGGGCGCCGACGCTGCGCTCTTCTTCGCGCTTTGCCTGCGTCTGCAGGCGGTTCAGCTCCCGGGCCGCGTTTTCCGCGGCCAGGTCCAGCAGGCCGCGTTTTTCCCCGCGCTGCGGGACCCGCACCGTGACCTTCCGGCCGGCGCGGCTCGTCAGCACGGCTTCCAGCAGTTCCCTGTCTTCCGGCTCCGTTTCCACCAGGATCTCCCGGGGCAGGAACGGCGTTCCGCTGTAAAACTGGCGGATCACCTGCGAAAGCAGGGCGGCCGGCTCTTCTTCCGTTACCTCAAGCCGGCTGTGATCGCGGCCGATCATGCGGCCGTTCCGCACAAAAAAG
>CADBQE010000010.1 GCA_902796695.1 uncultured Lachnospiraceae bacterium | reverse complement strand
GTTTTTGCCTCCTTCTCCCTGCCGGGGCGCGCAGAGAATCAGCGCGGCTATCTGACTTATGTCATGGAAGAAAAGAAAGACGGCTTCGACATTTTCAGCGCTGTCAGCTTCACGCACCAGCGGACCCTGCTTCAGTATCCTGCCATGTCGGCCGAGGAATGGCAGAAGATGAGCGGCTGGAATGATTCCCGGACATTCAAAACAGTGAATCACATCCTGCGTTTCTATGAGACGGAAGACGGGATCGAAATTATACGGTAATAAAGACCTAAAAACATCCCCTCCTTACCGGCTGCCCGGTAAAGAGGGGATATATCAGTTCGAAATAACTTGATATATTTTACTGCAGTTTCTCAAAATCCGCCGCTCCGTGCTTGCACAGCGGGCAGATGAAGTCGGCGGGGAGTTCTTCGCCTTCGTAGATGTAGCCGCAGACGGTGCAGACCCAGCCTTTCTTCTTGGGTTCGCCTTCGCCGGCTTTGGGAGGGCGGGGCTTGACGTTGCTCTGGTAGTAGCTGTAGGTCATGGTCTCCGCGGAGCTGAGGACTCGGGATTCGGTGACAGAGCAGATGAAGAGGCCGTGCGTGCCCATGTCCGTGTGCTCCTCGACCTTCAGGGAGAGGTAGGCGTTGACGTACTTATCCAGGTAGAGCAGACCGTTGCCGGAGCGCTCCAGGGTCTTGCCCGCGAATTTGTCCACGGCGCGGCCGCTCACGAAGCCGTATTCCTGGAAGACACTGAACGGCGCTTCCACGGAGAGGACGTTCAGGTTCAGGATGCCGGTCTGTTCCACGATATGGTGCGTGTAGTTCTGCTTATTGATGCAGACGGCGACGCGGTTGGGCGAGGAGGTCAGCTGGACCACCGTGTTGACGATGCAGCCGTTGTCCTTCTTGCCGTCGTTGGTGGTGACCACGTACAGGCCGTAGCCGATCTTGAACATCGCTTTGGGATCCTGCTTCGCCAGTTCCTCGGCGCCGGGCTTCTCGTATTCGGCGCACAGTTCCTGCGCCAGCGCCTTGAGGGCGGCGTTTGAAGCGTCATTCAGAGAGCCGAGGATCTTGACGGTGTTCTGCGCGAAGGTCAGTTCCTTTCCGCCTTCCAGCATGCCCTTCATCACTTTGGCGGCCTGCGGCGCCCAGGAACCGTTTTCGATGAAGCCGATCGTGCGCTTCTGATAATTGCGCTCCTTCAGCTCCTCGATAAAGGTCTGCATGAACGGGAAGATCCCGCCGTTGTAGGTGGTGGTGGCCAGGACGATCTTGTTGTAGCGGAACGCATCCTCCACCGCTTCCGCCATGTCGTCGCGGGCAAGGTCCGTGACGGCGACTTCCGGGCAGCCTTCCGCCTTAAGCAGGGCTGCGAGCTTCTCCACCGCTTCTTTGGTGTGGCCGTAGACGGAGGTGTAGAAGACGGCGACGCCTTCACTTTCCGCTTCATAGGAGGACCAGGTATTGTACAGATCCAGATAGTAGCCCAGGTTTTCTTTCAGGATGGGGCCGTGCAGCGGGCAGATGGTCTTGATGTCCAGGCCGGCGGCCTTCTTGAGCAGATCCTGCACCTTGTCGCCGAATTTGCCCACGATGCCGAAATAATAGCGGCGCGCTTCGCAGGCCCAGTCGTCGTCATAGGCGTCCAGTGCTCCGAACTTGCCGAAGCCGTCGGCGGAGAAGAGGACCTTGTCCGTCTTTTCGTAGCTCATGATGACTTCGGGCCAGTGGACCATGGGGGCGGTGATGAACTGCAGCACATGACGGCCGAGCGGCAGCGTGTCGCCTTCGCCGACCACCAGACGGCGGTCCGCAAAGTCCGTGCCGAAATAATTGTTCATGACGCGGAAGGCCGCGGCGGAGGAAACGATGACCGCCTCGGGGTACAGCTTCATGAAGTTCAGGATATTGGCGGAATGGTCCGGCTCCATATGGTGCACGACCAGATAATCCGGCTTGCGGTCGCCCAGGACTTTGGCCAGTTTGTCCAGCCACTCGTGCGTGAAGTTCCGGTCCACAGTGTCCATGACGGCCACTTTGTAGTCCAGGATGACGTAGGAATTGTAGGCCATGCCGTCCGGCACGACGTACTGGCCCTCAAAGAGGTCGATTTTGTGATCGTTCACGCCGATGTAGCGGATGTCGTCGGTGATGTACATTGATTTCCTCCTTTTTGATCTGCAGATATGATTTACAGAAATACCGTGTCCGGGGCACGGCGGGCGTATTCGGCTTCCAGTTCGCTTTTGTGATACAGGTAGCCCGGATCGTCGTAGTAGCGGGCCCCTTCGGGACAGCCTTTTTCGCAGGCGCCGCATTTGATGCAGACGCCCAGATACTGGGAAACGTCACGCGGGTCGATGCTGCCCATGGGGCAGAGCGTCACGCAGCGGCCGCAGCCGATGCACCGGGACAGATCGACTTTCGGCTTGACTTTAAGGATATTGATGGGGGTTCCCTGACGGTCGCGCGGCGTGTAATAAGGCCGGAGCGGCCGTTCTTCTTCTTTGAGCAGCTCCCAGACGGTCCGGAACGTGCCGGCTTTGATGTTTTCCGCGGCGCCGCGGGCGAACTCACGGACCTTGCGGATATCCCGGCGGTCCGGGCGTCCCGCGCCTAGCTCCCGTGAAAAGGCGTGTTCCCCGACGAAAGCGCCGGCCGCGGCAAGCCGGAAGCCCTGCTCCTGCAGCAGCAGACCGAGCTCCAGCAGCGCGTCATCGTAATTCCGGTTGCCGAACGCCGTCAGAAACACGGCGGGCGTATTGTGGCCGCGCAGTGTCTTGACGTAGGGGAGCAGGAGATTGGGCAGCCGGCCCGCATAGACCGGC
>CADBQE010000009.1 GCA_902796695.1 uncultured Lachnospiraceae bacterium | reverse complement strand
GGTCCCGGGTCGCTCGCAATTATTCGTATGGGTCAGCGGAGATCCGCTGAAGGTCAGGGCTTCTCAAAGAATTCGGCGGAAACGTAGCCTTCCAGGTTGCTGGGCGTCTGCGGATTGCCGTTCTTGTCCTTGGGCAGGGAGTCCTTGACATGGACCCAGCCGTCCGCTTCGTCAATGATCTCCAGCGCGTAGCCTTCGTCCAGGTATTTGATGATATTGCCGTCGGACTCCGTGTTCATGGAGGAGCGGAAGCGCAGGCTGTTCGTGGTCACATAGCCGACCGGGCCCTGCGGTACGTATTCTTCGGTGACGGGATCCGTAACAACGGGCGGCACGGTGGTAGGGGCTTCCGTGGTTTCCGGTACGTAGGTTTCGTAATTGTTGGTGGCCAGCTGAGCCAGGTATTTCCGCAGGATCGGGTCGCTGTCTACGGCGTTCTTGTTGGCGGCGGTGACTTCCGTGGAGAGTTTTTCCACGACGCTGCCGTCATAGGTGCTGCGGACGTACTTGTATTCGGGTGTGGACGTGTCCGTTAAGGGCATCAGGCGCAGGTTCTTTTCCGCGTCTTCCTTGACGTAGTACCAGCCGATGGTGGGCAGCTGGGTGTCGATGTTCTTGAATTTAGCGTTGTAGGAAACAAACAGGCCGGTTTCGGTCTTCTTCATGCCCGGATAGGAGTAGATACGGATGTCGTTGTAGCTTTCGTAGGCTTTGGCTTCCAGCGTCATCTGCACGGAGTTGACTTTTTCTTCCGGGACCACGATTTTTTCCATGGCGTCCGCGTCGGCATCCGTTTTGGCTTTGAAGTAGTTCTTGACCAGGGTGTCGATGGCTTGGTCCTCGTTCTTGGCCCAGACTTTCTTGCGGTGATCGCGGCTGACCAGGATGATGATCAGGCCGGCCAGAGCGGCCAGCAGCACGATGCCGGCGATGATGATGGGCTTCCAGGGGATCGGACGCTTTTCTTTTTCATCGGAAAGCTGTTCCCGGTCGTCATAATAGTCCGCTTCCGCCTTCTTTTTCCGGTGCGGCGCGGAGCCGGACTTTTTGGCGAAGCCGCCTTTCTGGTGCTTGCGGGACGTATCTTCCGGGCCGAAGGGATCGTCTTCTTCCGGTTCCTCCGCGGGGGTCTGGCCGGACTTGTAGGTCCCGTCCACAAAGATCATCGGTTTGATGTCCTTGTCTTCTTCCTCGGGAACATCGATCGCGTCTGCGGAATAATCAATATCCGTAAAGTCGGAATCAGTTTCATGCAAGTCAAAATTCCAGTGGAATAATCCGTCGTTATTATTGTTTTTTGCCATGATCAAGACTCCTTTGTCTTCTTTATGCCATGCCGCACCGGCTGACCCGGTCAGCATACACTGACATAATACCAAAGGGGAGAATTATTGTCAAAACTTTTTTCCGGGAACTCTTGATACTTTTGAAGTTTTGTTGTAATATAGGTCCTGCGCGCACCAGTAGCTCAGTGGATAGAGCGGCGGCCTCCGGAGCCACAGACGTAGGTTCGATTCCTATCTGGTGTACTTTTTCATTCCTTGATCCCCCCGTCAAGGCAGATAATGGATTTTTCAGCATTCAGCAGTGAGATCTTTCATATGCTTTCCGAACGGCTTCCCGAAGCCGTTATTTGCGACTGCAGTCCCGAGACCGCCGTTCATGCCGGCGGCTGGTATTATCCTTCCGCCCGGGAACGGTCGGCCTGGCTGTTCGACCTGAAGGGAGCCTATCATCAGTATCTGTCCGGTGCATCGGTCCGCGATATCGCGGATGCCATGGAATATGACTTTCTGATGCATCAGTGGGACCTGCTGGCCGCATCTCTGCCGGACGGCCTCCTCTCTTTTCCCGCGCCCGAATGGGCTCTCCGCCTGAAAGCCGGGGGCGGCGGCCCGGAGCGGGGTTCTTCTCTTTCGCTTCTCTGGGACCGCTATATTCTGGAGCCCTGCTGCCGCTTTCTGGCGGCCGATTCTCTCTCCTCCCTCTCCTTCCGTCCGCTCACGCAGGAGTCATTAGCGCGGCTGGAGACGGATGAGGACGGCTTCTGGGAGCGCTTCTGGCGTGAGATCGTGCTGCAGGATCCGCCCGTCCTGCTCCCGCCTTCTTCGGATGCGGGCAGTCCGCCCGGGAAAAGCCCTGTTCCCGGCGGGGAAGATTACCGCATTCTGACCGGCACGCGGGGCCTGTACGGGGCGGCCGTTATCTTCTACCCGGGGCTTCTGGGCGGTCTGCATCGGCAGTACGGGGACTTCCGCCTGCTTATCACAAGCCCGCATGAAGTCCTGCTGTACCCCTGCGGAAATGCGTCAGCTGCGGATGAAACGTTCATCCGTCTGCGGGCGGAACGCGAAACTGCGGACTCCGTCGGAGCGGCGTTTCTTCCGGGTCTGTATCAATATACGGTAGAGGCAGGCCTGACCCCCTGCCAAATCTAGTTATTTTTTCCGGCTTCCCGCCTTG
>CADBQE010000008.1 GCA_902796695.1 uncultured Lachnospiraceae bacterium | reverse complement strand
TGGAACGCGCTGTCCGGGTAGTTCTCCGGGTTGTTCACTTCTTCGTCCAGGACGCGCTGAAAATCCGAGTTCTGCGTGGTATAAATATGCAGGCCGCCGCTGTAGAGCATGGTATAGGCGTCGGCTTCGCTGTAGCCCAGTTCGGTCTGCAGGTCGTTCAGCACTTCATTGATCACGGTATCGGTAAAGTAGGAGTACGGTGTTTTCTGCTCCTGAATGACCAGATTGTTTTCCCGGATCCGTTCGTAAAGCGCTTCGGTATCCGCCAGCGCCTCCGCTTTCTGCTCGGCGGTAATGTAGCCCTGGTCCTCCATATGGTTCAGGACGGAGAGGCGGCGGATCTCGTTGTTTTCGGGGAACGTGATGGGATTATAGCGGTAAGGATTCTGCGTGATGCCGGCCAGAGCCGCGCATTCGGACAGGTTCAGCTCACTGACGCTTTTACCGAAGTACCGCTGCGAGGCGACCTGAATGCCCAGGCTGTTCTGGCCCAGGTTGATCGTATTCATATAGTTGATCAGGATATCTTCCTTGGGAACTTCCCGGTCCAGCCGGAGCGCCAGATACTGCTCCTGGAATTTGCGGATAAAGCGCGCGCCCCAGCCGCGCTCCATGCCGCCGTCGAATATATTGTTTTTGATCAGCTGCTGGGTGATGGTGCTCGCGCCGCTTTCGATGCGGCCGCTGAGCAGCAGAGAGGCCAGGGAGCGGAGCACGCCGCGGATATCCACGCCTTCATGAGTCCAGAAGCGCTCGTCTTCGATCGCGACAAAGGCATTGATCAGGTCCTTCGGGACTTCGCTGTAGGCGACCGGATCGCGGTTGGCGCCGGATTTCACCAGCGATTCCGTCAGTTTGCCGGACGCATCATAGATCCCCGAAACGATGCCCCGGGGCGTGACCGTCAGCGATTCGGGTTCCGGTGAGGTATCGATGATGCCGCGGATCGTGCCCATGGCAAAACTGCCTGCCACGCAGGCCGCCAGCACCAGCGCTAGGAATGCGATCTTGAACAGATGCAGAAAAACCCGGTTTGTCATTCTCTTGCCCGCGCTGCTGCGGCTCTGCAGCTGCCGGCGGACTTCTTCCTTCCCGTAGTACATGGGTATACCTCCGCAAGTATTATAGCAAATTCCGGCCGAATAATAAAGCGCTTCGGAAAAACAGTTTTCCTTGCCAAAATCCGGTTCCCTTGGTAAACTGATGGGAAGGAGAAAAACTATGGAACCATACCTGCTGCTGACGGAAGAAGGCGAAGGCTATTACGAAGAGAAAAGGTCCCGCTTTCTGGCCTCGGCCTGCGCCGTCAAAACAGAAGAGGAGGCCGTGCGGATCCTGGCCGCACGCCGGAAGGCTCATCCGGAAGCCCGGCATCACTGCTATGCCTTCGTGTGCGGGCCCCGGAACGAACTGACGCGCTTCAGTGACGACGGAGAACCTTCCGGGACCGGAGGCCGCCCCATTCTGGACGCGCTTGCGGGCAGCGGCCTGCACAACGCGCTGGTCGTGGTGACACGCTATTTCGGCGGAACGCTACTGGGGACCGGCGGGCTTTCCCGCGCCTATGCCGCCGCGGCCGAGGATGCGCTGGCCCATGCCGGATACGGCATGCTGTATTCCGGCGCCCTGTGGGAGATCGGGATCGGCTACGGCGACTACGCCCGTCTGGACCGTCTGCTGCTGAAGGAAGACATCCCGCGGGAATCCGAGACTTTTCTGGACCGGGTCAGCGTACGCGTCTGCCTTCTGCCCGAACAGGAAAAGCCGTTTGCGGCTTCCCTGGCGGACCTTACCGCCGGAACAGCCGGCCTGGAGAAGATCCGCGACCTGACATTTCTCCGTTCCGGGGGTAAAATAATCATCTCCGAACCCTGAGCTCATGCAACATTTTCCCACCGCCCGCGGTATTTGTGATAAAGAGGTGCTTCTTTGAGAACAGCAGAGGAAATTGTTACCAGATATGAAAATATGCTGTACCGTGTCGCTCTGTCGCACACCGGCATCCGGGAGGATGCCGAAGATATGGTGCAGGAGACCTTCCTGCGCTGGCTCAGAGCCCGGCCGGAATTTGAGTCCGACGAGCATGAGAAAGCCTGGCTGCTGCGGGTTCTGATCAACCTGTGCATAAATCTTGTCAAGAAGAAAGGCAACCGGGGTCAGGCCGAACTGCTGGATATCTATCCGGCCAAAGAGCAGGAGGAGCTGTACCTGATCGACGAAGTCATGCGTCTTCCTCCACTGCACCGGGATGCCATATACCTGTTTTATTATGAAAACTATTCCACGGCGGAGATCGCCCGAATCATGGATCAAAAGGAAAGCACGGTCCGTTCCTATCTGCACAGAGGACGTCAGAGACTGAAAAGGTGGCTGGAAGATGAAGAAGTATAATGATTATATGGACCGCGTGCGGATCAGCGGAGAAGCTCACGACCGTATTCTGGAAGCCCTGAAGCGGGAGGAGAGCAGCGGGACCGCGGCCGGCCCGGAGATTGTTCCGTCCGCCGGAACGGATTCTCTTCCCTGGTACCGCCGGAAGCTCGTGCACAGACTGGTCGGGGTCACCGCAGCTCTTTTCGTACTCGCCGTGGGAATATCCGCCGTGATCCGGAGCGACAGCGCCAAGATCCGGCCGGAAGCGGGCGGATTTACTCCGACGTCCGTGATGACGGCAAACACCGCCGCAGGAGCTGTTCCGACCGGCACCGCCGCCTATGCGCAGACTGCGGAAGCCTATACCAACGAGGGGCAGGCACCGGCAGACACTCCGTCCGCTGCTTCCGAAAGCCCCGACTCCGCCGCTACCCGGGCCGGGGCGTCTCCCTCCGCTCAGACATCCGCTGCCTTTACTCCGACCGCTGTCGGAAACAGACCGGACGCCTCGGCGGCCCCCGCACTGGTCGACTGCCGGGACGGCCGTACCTTCCGGGCCGCACTTTCCCCGGAGGACAGCGCATTCCTGAAAAAGATCCTGACCGGAGAATCCCCGGAAGCGGATAAGAGCGCCTCTGCCGGCCCGGAATGCCCCGCCGACGGCCTGTGGTTTTTCCTGGACGGCCGGTATTACTCCCTGGATCCGCTCCTGACGGATGCGGAATGGCAGGAACCTCTGGCCCGGCTCCTGGAGCGCTGCGGCGTCCCCGGACTAAAATGAAGGCCTACGTTTATATCCTCCGCTGCGGGGACGGATCCCTGTATACCGGATGGACCAACGATCTGGACCGGCGTCTTAGGGCACATCAGGCCGGGCGCGGCGCCCGCTACACCCGGGCCCACCTGCCGGTGGAACTGGTGTATACCGAAGAATTCGAATCAAAGGAAGAAGCCATGGCCCGGGAATACACCGTCAAGCAGCTGACCCGGGAGCAGAAGCTTCGGTTGATAGGACCTTATGCCTAAATCCCTGTTTATCGCAGAAAAGCCCTCCGTCGCCCAGGAATTTGCCAAAGCCCTCGGCGATTCTTTTTCGCGCCGCGACGGCTTTCTGGAAAGCGACCGCGCCGTCGTGACCTGGTGCGTGGGGCATCTGATCACCATGAGCTACCCGGAAGTCTATGACCCGGCCCTTAAACAATGGCGGATGGACACGCTTCCCTTTATTCCGGACCGCTTTCTGTATGAAGTCATAGGCAGCGTGAAAAAGCAGTTCGAAACCGTAAAGACCCTCCTGAACCGTTCCGATGTGGAGCGGATCTACGTCTGCACGGACTCGGGGCGTGAAGGCGAGTATATCTACCGGCTGGTGGAGCAGACAGCCGGAACGACGGTCAAAGACCGGCGCCGCGTCTGGATCGATTCCCAGACCGAAGCGGAGATCCGTCGCGGCATCCGGGAAGCAAAGCCGCTCAGCGCCTATGACAATCTGGCCAGCTCCGCCTATCTCAGGGCCAAGGAAGACTACCTGATGGGCATCAATTTTTCGCGGGCGCTGGCACTCAAATACGGCTATCAGATCTCGGATTTCCTGGGAAAAAAGACCAAACTGGCCGTCGGCCGCGTGATGACCTGCGTGCTCGGCATGGTCGTGCGCCGGGAACGCGAGATCCGCAGCTTTGTCAAGACCCCGTTTTACCGCCTGATCGCGCAGCTGCCCGCGGAGGACGCCTCTCTGACCGCAGAATGGCGGGCCGCGGAGGGCAGCCGGTACTACGGCAGTCCGGCGTTATATAAGGAAAACGGCTTCCGCGAAGAACAGACGGCCAAAGCGCTGGCCGACTCTCTGCGGGGAAAGACCGCTTCGCTGGCCGCCGTCAGCCGGAAAAAAGAAAAGTCCAATCCTCCGTTGCTTTTTAACCTCGCGGAACTGCAGAACAGCTGCTCGCGCGAGCTGAAGATCAGCCCGGACGAGACCCTGAATATCGCCCAGGAACTCTACGAAAAGAAGCTGGTCACCTATCCCCGCACCGACGCCCGCGTGCTCTCCACCGCCGTGGCCAAAGAGATCCGCGGCAACATCACCGGACTGGGGAAGATCGCGGATGTGATGCCCTTCGTGAAGCAGATTCTGGATAACGGCTGGGATCGGGGGATCGAAAAATCACGTTATACCAACGATAAAATGATCACGGATCATTACGCGGTCATTCCGACCGGACAGGGTCTGACCGCACTGGCCGGCCTTTCCGCCCGCTCCCGCGCCGTTTACGAGATGATCGTGCGCCGCTTTCTGGCGGTCTTTTTCCCGCCGGCCGTCTACGAAAAGACGAATCTGGAATTCCTGATCGACACGGAGCACTTCTTTGCCGTCTATAAAAACCTGCTGGAAGAAGGCTATCTGGCGGTAAGCGGGAAGAAGAAGGAAGCCGCTTCCGGCAGAAAAGACGGCACCGGGGAAGCCGAAGAAGAACAGGACGGAGAAGCCGTGGGAGCCCTCCTGGCCTCCCTGAAAAAAGGCCGGCAGTTCCCGGGCGCTGACATTACGCTCAAAGCCGGGGAGACCTCCCCGCCGCGCCGGTACAATTCCGGCACCCTGATCCTGGCCATGGAAAACGCCGGCCAGCTGATCGAGGACGAAAACTTAAGAGCCCAGATCAAAGGCTCCGGCATCGGGACTTCCGCAACGCGCGCGGAGATCCTGAAGAAACTGGTCACCAACGAATATCTGAAGCTGAACAGGAAAACGCAGCAGATCACCCCGACGCAGCTGGGCGAAATGATCTACGACACCGTAGACGCTTCCATCCGCCCGCTGCTGAGCCCCGAACTGACCGCCAGCTGGGAGCTCGGCCTTTCCCGCGTGGCGGAAGGCTCCGTCACGGAACAGGAATACATGGAAAAGCTCAAGGATTTCGTGATCCGGCGTGTGGAAAAGGTCCGGGAAAGCAATGTGCGGGGATATCTGAATCAGTGCTTCCTGAAAACCGGGGAAATATATAAAACCAGCGGCCGGGCGCGTCCCCGACCGGACAGTACGGAGGAGAAAACATGATTACCAGAAAAGAAGAGCAGCCGGTCGAACTTCTGACACGGGTGCAGGGCGGGGAAGGCATTATCTGCCGCCGTCAGTTTCTGCGGGCGGAGGATTCCTACGGCACGGGCCGCCTGTTCGCGGTCTTTACCCTTTCCCCCGGGGACTCCATCGGATATCACCGGCACACGGGGGAATTCGAGCTCTATTACATTCTGAAAGGCACCGCGAAGGTCCACGACAACGACCGGGAAGTGATCCTGGAGGAAGGCGATATGATGCAGTGCCGGGACGGCGATTCCCACAGCATCGAAGCCGTGGGAGAGGAGCCGCTGGAACTGCTGGCGGAGATCCTGTTCGTAAAGGAAAACTGATTCCTCCGGACAGTCAAAAAAGGACGGGCTTCGTGCCCGTCCTTCCGCAAAGAAGCGCCCGGCTTACTGCTGAGCCAGCCGGTCCGCGATATTCAGAAACTCCCGCACGGCCCTGGTGATATACTTGGCCCGCTTCCGGAAAAAGCACAGATCCCGGTGGGACACGGCGGGATCCAGTTTGTAAAAGCACACGTGACGGTCGGCGGGCACGCTGCGGACCAGCGTATCCGAGACAAAAGAGAGGCCCAGGCCCTGGCAGCTGACGTTGTAGGAGGTCATCTGCTGGTCCAGTTCCAGAATAATGCGGGGCTGGAACTTATACTCCGCAAACAGCGTCATGGCCCGGTCCCGGGTATCGTTTCCGGCTTTCAGGAAGATGAAGGGAAGGTCCTTAAAAGCATCGAACGGGGCCGGCTGCACGTCCGGACTGCGGAAAGTTCCGCTTATGACGCTGTCCCGGCTCACCTGATATTCCTTCAGCCGGCGGTTGACGGGAAAACTGGCCGGAACGGCCAGCAACAGGTCTTCCCGGCGGTACAGGTGGGAATCGTGGGTCTTTTTATCGAAGATATAGTTGTCCAGGATCAGGTCCAGGCGGCCTTCCATCAGCAGCTGGTCCAGATAAGGCGTATTGGCCTCCACCACGTTGATCTCCACGGCCGGATAGCGGTTTTTGTATTCGGAGATGATGGGAGGAAGAAGACAGGACGTAAACAGATTGCTGCCGCCCACATTGACGACGCCGGCTTTGAGATCCTCCAGATCGTTCAGATAATTGACAAAGCCGTTCTGGAGATCCATCATCTGTTTGACGACTTCAATATATTTCTGGCCGCAGTCCGTAAGCCCTATGGGATTGGTGCTGCGGTCAAACAGCGGCGCGCCGACACGGCTCTCGATGCGTTTGATGGTGACGCTGAGCGCAGGCTGGGAAATATACAGATTCTGGGCAGCCCGCGAAAAGCTGCGTTCTTTGTACACCTCATAGACGTATTCGGCGTTGCTGAACATATATCGCTCCCTCACTGAAGTTATTTGAATTATTTATAGGCCGATTACTTCTGATTTATATTAGCATATATGCGCGCACTTGGCAAGCGAAAAGAAACAACTTGCGGGAAAACTATTGAAAAATCCGGGCAATATCGCCTTCCTCCAGCAGCCGGTATTCTCCGGGGCTGAGCGATTCATCCAGTGCGAGACCGCCTACGGCCGTCCGCCGCAGCGCGAGCACCGGCTTTCCGAGGGCCGCCATCATGCGTTTGACCTGATGAAAGCGTCCTTCGCAGATCTTCAGCTCGGCCCGCGATTCCGCGCCGCTCTCCAGGATCCGCAGCTGTCCGGGCAGGAAGGATTCTCCGCTCTGCAGCACGATCCCGGCCCCCACGGCGGCTTCGTCCGCCTCCGTCAGGGCGCCCTGTACGGTCACCAGATAGGTCTTGTAGATTTCTTTCCGGGGCGAGATAATGCGGTGACACAGATCTCCGTCGCTGGTCAGGATCAGCAGTCCGGTCGTATCCTTGTCCAGCCGGCCGGCCGGGAAGAGTTCCGGATAGCGGTCCTCCTCCCGGATCAGGTCCAGGACCGTCTTTTCCCGCGGGTCTTCCGTAGCGGAAACGACGCCCGCCGGCTTGTTCAGCATCAGCGTGCGCTGCGTGCGGACCGAAAGCGGACGGCCGTCTATCGAGATCCCGGCCGATTCCGGATCGAATTTTGCGGCGGCGTCCCGTACGATCGTGCCGCCCGCGGCCACCCGCCCGCGGCGGATCAGTTCGGCCGCTTCCCTTCTGGAATAGCGGCTGTATGCGGAAATGATCTTGTCCAGACGTTCCATGCTTTTCCTCCTGCCCGGTTCTGATGCTATTATGCCCCGCCGCCCGCCGTTTGTCAAAGACTTGAAAAGAATGCCTTTATCCGCTATAATCGCCGTATAGACGCAAAGGAAACTGACAGTATGGAATCCATTCTGAATACAAATACGGAAATATGGGAAAGACTGCGGAAGACGGGGCTCACGGCCCTGTGTCTTCTGTTGTTTGACATTGCCTCCACGGGCGCGGGCCATTATCTCCGGGTGGGCCCGATCAGTCCCCGCATTCTCCTGGTCCTGGCCGCCCTGGTCTGCGGCCTTCCCCTGTACCTGAAGGACATCCGGCATCAGGTCCGGAAGCCGCTGTTTCTGCTGCTGGCTGCGCTCGCGGCGTATCTGGCCGTGGAAGCCCTGCGGGGCCGGATGAACGGGGCGCACCCCGGCGTATGGGCCTCCGACATCATGGGATTTGCCTGGCTGGGCCTGATTCCCCTGATCCAGGTGCTCGCGGCGGATAAAAAAGATCTGCGGCGGCTGCTGAATTTTGGGCTGGCCGGCGCCACCTTCCAGGCGGCGGTCTGCGTGCTGTTCAATATCGTTTTCGCGGGGATCGCTCCGGGCGCGCTGACGGATTTTGTGGAATGGATCTGGGCGATCCAGTGGGGCACGCTCCTTCCGGTGGAATACAACGCGGTCCGCATTTTCTGCCGCAGCTCCATGTATATGACGGCCGCCTGCCTGATCTTCCTGGGCCGGCAAATGAAGGAAGAGCGGTTCTCCCTGAAATACGCGGTCCTGTTCCTCCTGAATTTCACGGCCCTGTTCTATACCTATACGCGCAGCATGTATTTGACGCTGTTTATCGGGCTGCTGATTGCTCTGATCCTGCTGATCCGCCGCTTTCCCGTGCGCCGCGTCGTGCTGCGGACGCTGCTGCTGGCCGGAATCTTCCTGATCTGTATGATCGGACAGGACCTGATCCTGAAGCAGGGCAGCTTCCAGTACGCCATGGCCCGCTGCTTCCATGTGGACCTGCACGCCGTGATCCCGTATCCGCACACCTGGACGGAAACGGAGCCCGTCGTCATGGAAGAGATCACGGAAAACACCAATGCCACACGGGCGCAGACCGTGCGCGAGCTGAAGGAAAAGATCCGGACTTCCCCGCTCATCGGACACGGGCTGGGGGCCGTAGTCCCTTCCCGGGACGGCCCGGATGAATATTTCTATCATGATATGCTGATGCGCTGCGGAGCCGTCGGTCTGCTTCTGTACCTGGCGCCGGCCGCTCTGGCTTTTCTGCAGCTGATCCGGAAGCGGAAAGCGCCGGGAGAAGAGGAGGAACCCCTGATCTTCGCGGGGCTTGTCTGCTTCCTGATCGCAACCTATTACAATCCCTGGATGAACGCGGCCGTGGGCATCAGCTGGTATGCGCTCACGCTGCGCTGTGCGGAATTAAGAAAAGAGGAGAGTCATGAGTAAAGTTTTGCTGACCGGCGGCACCGGGTTCATCGGATCCCATACCGCCGTGAAACTGCTGGAGCAGGGACATGAAGCCGTGCTGGCCGACAATCTGTCCAACAGCAGCCGCGATGTCGTGGACCGCATCGAACAGATCACCGGAAAGCGTCCGGTCTTTTATGAAATCGACGTGGCGGACAGGCAGGCGCTGGCGGACCTGTTCCGCAAAGAATCCCCCGATGCCGTTATCCATTTTGCCGGCTACAAGGCCGTAGGCGAGTCCGTTGCGAAGCCGCTGATGTACTACCGCAACAATCTGGATACGACGCTGACCCTGCTGGAGACCATGGCGCAGTTTGACTGCCGCCGCATCATTTTCAGTTCTTCCTCCACGGTCTACGGCGCTTCTCAGCCTCCCTTTAATGAAGATTCGCCCACCGGCGGCTGCAGCAACCCCTACGGCTGGACTAAATTCATGATCGAAAAGATCCTGGAAGGCGCGGCCCATGCCGACGAACGCCTCTCCGTGGTGCTCCTGCGCTATTTTAACCCGGTCGGCGCCCACGCCAGCGGTCTGATCGGCGAAAAACCGGGCGGCATTCCCAACAACCTGATGCCGTTCATTACGCAGGTCGCGGCCGGAAAACGCGATCATCTGAACGTATTCGGCAATGATTACGAAACTCCGGACGGGACCGGCGTGCGGGATTATATCCATGTCGTGGATCTGGCGAAGGGCCATGTGGCCGCTCTGAACTACGCCGAATCCCATACGGGCACGGAAGTTTTCAACCTGGGCACCGGAAAAGGGACCAGCGTGCTTGAAATGATCCACGCCTTCGAGCGGGCGAACGGCCTTACGATCCCCTATGTGATCGCGCCGCGCCGGCCGGGAGACCTGGCCTTCAGCTTCGCGGAGACCCGGAAAGCAGAAGCCGTCCTGCACTGGAAAGCCGAAAAGAATATAGAAGATATGTGCCGGGATGCCTGGCGCTTCGAGAAAGGCCTGCTCTGAGCCCGTCACCTCTCCCGAGCCCTGCCGGACCGCGGCAGGGCTTTTTTTGCGAAAAAGCAGAAAAATTGTCAAAAAAGCTCTTGCATCCGCGGCGCGGCTGTGCTATAGTCTACTCTGTATATCTGCGTGCAGATATTTTTTGGCGTGAGAAAAGGAGAGCTGATGATTCATTGGACAGGCCGCCAGGAACAACTGAATACCACGTATCTCGGGAGGGTCTGGGACCTGATCTATCCCTGGCTCGTCTACGAAGGCATCGCCATGCTGGTGACCTTCGCCTTTGCCTACTATAAGATGATCACGGATCCGTCGTTCACCGCGACGGCCGGCAGCCTCGTGGACAGCTCGCTGCGCCTGAGCGACCAGGTCTACGAATATTACCTGCCGCTCTCCGTCATCACCTGTACGGCTGCGATCCCCCTGCTGCTGCTGTTCTTTTCCCTGGACAGGAAAAAAGAGCGGCGGGAAGGGTTCCGCACGGAGACGTGGTCGCGCAGCGTTCCCTGGGGATTCGCGCTGTGCTTCCTCTGCGGGATATCCGCCTGCGTGATCCTGAACCACGTCCTGATGTACAGCGGTCTTTACACGCTGCTGCAGGACAGCTATCAGGAAACCGCGCAGGTCCTGTACAAGGGGACCCTGCTGCTGGAACTGATCGCGGTAGGCATTCTGACGCCTGTTGTGGAAGAACTGATCTTCCGCGGACTCCTTTACCGACGGCTGCGCTGGGCTGTGGACGCCCTCCCGGCCATGCTGCTGTCCG
>CADBQE010000007.1 GCA_902796695.1 uncultured Lachnospiraceae bacterium | reverse complement strand
CTGGGCGGCGACCCGTGAAACCGTAAGGGGATTGTCGCCGGAAATGACCTTTACGACGACGCCCTGGTCGGCGAAGCCCCGGAAGGTTTCGATGGCATTTTCACGGATCGCGTTATGCAGCGCGACAAAAAGCATAGGGTGCACCCGGCCTTCTTCCCCTTCCGCCAGCACCAGAACGCGCTTGCCTTCGGAGGCGTGGGCTTCGATTAACGGACGGTTCTTCTCCAGCTCCGCGGCGGGCAGGATGAATTCCGGTGCGCCGAGACGGTAGGTGCCGGCCGGGGTCGTGATCATCGAATACTTTTTCCGGGAATTGAACGGGGTAATCTGTGCGTCCGGAAGCGGCTCGCCGTCCGGCAGGAAGGCCCGCAGGGCTTCCATAGTGATGTTGCTGTCCGGCATCGTATGGATATAGGAGGCCAGCAGCGCCTGCGCTTCCTCGGCCTGCCCGACGGTGATGTCGTGCGGCGCGAAGATCTCGCTCACGTTCATGTCCTCGCTGGTGATGGTCCCGGTCTTGTCCAGACAGAGGACGTCCACGCGGGCGAGGGTCTCGATGCTTCTCATATCGTGCAGCAGGACCTTGCTTTTGGCCAGCCGCATGGCGGAGAGCGCCAGGGCCATGGTCAGCAGCAGGTACATGCCTTCCGGGATCATGCCGATGACGGCGCCGACCATGGAGACGATGGAATCCTGCAGGCTCCGCCCGTTGACGGCCATGGACTGGTACATCAGGACCGCGCCGATCGGAATAATGATGATGCCGGCGGTCTTGATGATCGTCTCGATGTCGCGGATCATCTCGGATTTCCTGTCCTTGATCTCCTTGGCGCGCGCGGTCAGCTGCGCGGCATAGGAATCGGCCCCGACGTGCGTGAGCCGCGCCACGACCGTTCCGGCGGTCAGGAAACTGCCCGATTTCAGTTCGCTGCCGGGCTTCTTTTCCACTTCGTCGGATTCACCGGTCAGCAGCGACTCGTTCACGCCGGCTTCCCCGGAAACAACGACCGCGTCCGCCGGGATCTGCTGCCCGATGGAAAGGCGGATCAGATCGCCCAGGACCAGCTTGTCCGCCGGCACTTTCACGGCGGCCCCATCGCGGATCGCGGTATATTCGGAAATATCCAGCAGCTTCAGCTTGTCCAGCTCTTTTTTGGAACGCAGCTGCTGATAGATGCCGATGACGGTGTTGGCAATCACCACGGGCAGGAAGGTCAGACTGCGGAAGGATCCGGTCAGGATCAGCAGCAGAGCCAGGATCGCGAAGATCGCGTTGAAATAGGTAAAGATCTGACGGAAAAAAATAGAAGAGACGGTCGTTCCGCCTTTTTCGGGCATGCGGTTGATCTTGCCTTCTTCTGTCAGTCGCTTGACTTCTGCAGTCGTCAGTCCGTTTTCATTCATAGGTCCGTTTCATCTCCGAAAATCATTTATGATTCGCAAAACGCAAATATTATACCACAAAAAACGGGAGAGGGGCAACAAATATCGAATCAGAAAGAGAGAAGGGGGACAGAGACGGTGCCCTGTCCCCGGTGTTTTTTCAGAAGCAGGCGATGTTGCTGTCGGTGCGCGATTCGGTGCCGCCGATCAGGGTGCCGTTCGGGAGGCGCAGGATCATCTGGCCGCGGCCGAAGGCGGGGGTGGACGGCTCGGGGCGGACCTCATGGCCCAGGCCGGCCAGGGCGGCTGCCATGGCGGGAGAGAAGCGGTTTTCGGTCAGGATCTCCTTGCCGCGGGTCCACTGCCAGCGGGGGGCGTCCAGCGCCTGCTGGGGATCCAGCCGGAAATCGATGAGGTTGGTGATCACCTGCACGTGGCCCTGCGGCTGCATATAGGCGCCCATCACGCCGAACGGGCCGGCCGGCGCGCCGTCCTTCATCAGGAAGCCCGGGATGATGGTGTGATAGCTCCGCTTGCCGGGCTTAAGACAGTTGGCGGCCTGCGGGTCCAGAGAGAAATCCTTCCCGCGGTTCTGCAGCGAGATCCCGGTCCCGGGGACGACAATCCCGGAGCCGAAGCCCTTGTAGTTGGACTGGATAAAGGAGACCATATTGCCTTCGCCGTCGGCCGTGCACAGGTAGACGGTGCCGCCGTCCGGAGGCGTGCGGTGCGTGTAGATCTGCGCCTGCTCCGTCATTTCCGCCGCCCGCATCGCGCCGTAGGCGGGGACGATCAGGCGGTGGTAGTCCAGTTCCATATGCGCGGGATCGGTCACGTAATGCAGGGCGTCCGCAAAAGCCATCTTGACGGCTTCGATCTGACGGTGATAGGTGAGCGGATCTTCTTTGTCGGAGAAATCAAACTCCTTCAGGATATTGAGCGCCATCAGCGCGGTTATGCCCTGGCCGTTGGGCGGGATCTCGCAGACTTCGTATCCGCGGTAGTTCACCCGGATCGGTTCGACCCAGACCGGCTGATAGGCCGCCAGGTCATCATAGCGCAGGTATCCGCCCTGCTCTCTGCTGGCCGCATCGGTTTTTTCGGCCAGGGCGCCGCGGTAGAACGCCTCCGCATTCGTTTCGCCGATGGCTTCCAGCGTGTCCGCGTGATCCGGAAGGCGGATCATGTCGCCGGCGTGCCAGAGGTCTCCGGGCGGAGAGAACGTATCGAACCAGGCTTGAAAGCAGGGGGCTCTCAGTTCCTTCCGGAAGCGGGTCAGGGCCAGGTTCCACATCTGCGCCAGGTTCGGCGCACAGGGGTAGCCGTCCCGCGCATAGCGGACGGCCGGAGCGAGCGCCCGCTTTAAGGGAAGGCGGCCGAAGCGGGAGGAGAGCGCCGCCCACGCGGCCGGCGCGCCGGGGACGGTGACCGGGGTCCATCCGTGGGTGGGCATGGCGCCGTTTTCATCCCGGCCGTCATCCAGAACGCGGCGGATGGAAGCCAGGGCCGGTGCGGGCCCGCTGGAATTGAGGCCGTACAGGCGGCGGTCTTTTGCCGACCAGAGAATGGCAAACGCATCGCTGCCGATCCCGTTGGCGGTCGGCTCGGTGACCGTAAGCGCAGCGGCCGCGGCCACGGCGGCATCCATGGCGTTTCCGCCTGCGAGCAGGATCTCAAGGCCGGCGGCCGATGCCTGGGGGCTGGAGCAGTTGACCATGCCGCCCCGGGCATAGATCGGAAATCGCTGGGAAGGGTATCGCTGCAGGAGCGGGTCGAAACCGTATTGCATAATCGGATCCTTTCAGAATACTTTTAAAAAAGGGACCGCAGAGCATGACTGCGGTCCCGGAATTCAGCGAAGAAGCGATCAGGCCTCTTTCTTTTCCTCGGCTTTTTCTTCCGCCTTATCGGACAGTTTCTTTAAGGTATGCGCGGCAAAATCCCGTCCGCCGATGCCGAAGGCAACGGCAAACGCGATGGCCAGAGCAGCCAGCACGCCGATGAAGGCGTAGGTGACGATGTTGGAAGCAATGCCCAGCTGAGTCAGTACCATGAAGCCGGCGGCGGCGAAGATCACGCCCTTCACCAGCACGGTATAGGAAGCCAGACTGGTCTTCTTCAGCGCGTTTTCGGCCAGACGCGCCAGGACGACGGCCAGGACGAAGATGATCACGGCGGCCAGCACATTAGGCAGGTACTTGATAATCGTGCCGCCGATATCCTTGAGGACCGAGAAGCCCAGCATATTGACGGCTTCCACGGCGAAGAAGATGATGATCAGGGACTGCAGCGTGATCCGGACGACTTTGGACAGCGTGAATTTGCTGCCGGCATTGCCCATCGCGTCACGCAGCTTGCCGTCCACGCCGGTGGAGGCGATCAGGCGCTCCACGATCTGGCCGCCGAAGCGGGCGATCACGTAGCCGACGCCGATCAGCAGAATGGCGACGATGATGCGCGGAATGGCGCCGAAGATCTTGTTCAGAACGTTCACGGCGGGTTCGGAGATCGCTTCGATCTTCAGGACCTTAAGCGCAACGATGATGACCGGGATCACGATCAGAACATAAACGATATAGGCCAGCGTAGTGGAGAGTTTGGCGGAATCCGGAACTTCCACACCGGCTTTTTCCTGAAGGGAATCCACCTTGATCCGCTTAAAGAGCGGGATCAGCAGCTGGCGCACCAGTTTGGCCACAAAGAATCCGAGGATCAGCACAATGATCGCGGCGATGATATTCGGCAGGTAGCTCCAGATCTGATTGACCAGATTCATAATGGGCTGCGCGATATTGTCCGCGTGCAGGGCGTCCAGGATGCCGGGGACAAACAGGACGAATACGATAAAGTACACCAGTTTGGCGATGAAGCTGATCGTGCCGCCCGGATTGTCCGCGGTATCGGCCTTGCTGACGAATGCCTTGACCTTAGGCAGATTCAGCAGCTTGGTGATCAGCATTTTGGCAATGGCCGCCACAATGAAGGCCAGAGCCAGGAGCAGCAGTGCGTGCACGATGGCGCCGACACTGGTCGCGAAGAAATCGCTGAGTGTCTTTCCGATTTTCTCAAACATAGAAGCCTCCCGTGTCTGTCTGTGTTCAGACGGATTATTTCTGATTTATACTATAAATCTTTTTATTCCTTCTGTAAACCGGTTTTTGCCCCCGGACGAAAAAAATTCAAATATTGGCCGCGCCGCCTTGTTTTTTTCGGCCGGTTGTTCTAAAATGTTTCCTGTTGAATAATTAGATGACAGGAGTTGGCTATGTTGCAGAGAATCAGAACCAGATATGCTCCCAGTCCCACCGGCCGTATGCACGTGGGCAACTTAAGAACCGCTTTATACGCTTACCTGATCGCCAAGCATGAGGGCGGCGACTTCCTTCTGCGGATCGAAGATACCGACCAGGAACGCCAGGTGGAAGGTGCGGTGGAGATCATCAACCGCACGCTGGAAAAGACCGGCCTGCTCTGGGACGAAGGCCCGGACAAGGACGGCGGCGTGGGCCCTTACATCCAGAGCGAACGCGTGAAAGCCGGCATCTATATGGAATATGCCAAAAAGCTGATCGAAAAAGGAGAAGCCTATTACTGCTTCTGCTCCAAAGAGCGCCTGGAAGGCCTGCGGCAGACCCTGACCGTGGACGGCGAGACCAAGGAGATCACGGTCTACGACAAGCACTGCCTGCACCTGCCCAAGGAAGAGATCGAAGCCAATCTGGCCGCCGGCAAGCCTTTTGTGATCCGCCAGAACACGCCCAATGAAGGCACGACCACCTTCACGGACGTGCTGTACGGCGACATTACCGTGCCCAACGCGGAACTGGACGACATGATCCTGTTAAAGTCCGACGGCTTCCCGACCTACAACTTCGCCAACGTGGTGGACGACCATCTGATGGGCATCACGCACGTGGTCCGCGGCAATGAATACTTAAGCTCCGCGCCGAAGTACACCCGCCTGTATCACGCCTTCGGCTGGGAGGAACCCGTCTATGTGCACTGCCCGCTGATTACGGACGAACACAAGAAAAAGCTGTCCAAGCGCAGCGGCCATTCGTCCTACGAAGATCTGGTGGAACAGGGCTTTGTGGATGAAGCCATCGTCAATTATGTGGCGCTGCTCGGCTGGAGCCCCGAAGACAACGAAGAGATCTTCAGCCTGGAAGAACTGATCAGAAAGTTTGATTACCACAAGATCAACAAGTCCCCGGCGGTCTTCGACATGACGAAGCTCCGCTGGCTCAACAGCGAATACATCAAGCGTCTGCCGGATGAAAAGTATTATGAGCGCGCGCTTCCCGAAGTCCGGAAAGCCGTCTCGAAGCCTCTGGATCTGAAGAAGATCGCGGACCTGATGAAGACCCGTATCGAAGTCTTCCCGGATATCACGGAACCGATCCGCTTCTTCGAAGAACTGCCGGACTATGACGCCGCGCTGTACACGCACAAGAAAATGAAGACGGACACCGCCGTCTCGCTGGAGATCCTGCGCGATCTGCTGCCCCGTCTGGAACAGCTGGAGGATTACTCCCTGGAGGGCCTGAAGGAGTATCTGACGGCCTATATCACGGAATCGGGCAGAAAGACCGGACAGGTGCTCTGGCCCCTGCGCATCGCGGTATCGGGTCTGGCGAACACGCCCGGCGGCGCGTATGAGATCATGGAGATCCTCGGCAAAGAGGAGAGCCTCGCACGCATCCGGAAAGGGATCGAAAAACTGGAAGCTGCCCTGTAAAGCGGGAGCACCTTTCCGCCTGCCGGAATGCGGCGCATTTTTGGTAGGGATTGTATGCCATATAATTCGGAACAGCAGGAAGCGATCCTGCACAAAGACGGGCCGGCCCTCGTACTGGCCGGCCCCGGTTCCGGAAAAACAGCGGTCATCACAGGACGCATCAGAACACTCATTTCTTTTTATCAGATTCCCGCCTCACATATATTAGTCCTCAGTTTTACCCGGGCCGCGTCCCGGGAAACGGAAGACCGTTTTCGGGAGCAGTTTCCGGGAGAAGCTCCCGTCTGTTTCGGAACTATTCACGCTGTTTTTTATCGACTGCTGCGCATCAGCCGCCCCGGGGCGGTCTGTTCCGTACTGCCTTCCGCCCTGCGCCGGGAGTGGATCCGGGAGATGCTTCTGGAGCGGACGGGCGGCGCGGACCTGCCGCCGGAGCGCCTGCGCCAGACGGAGGACCTGCTGACCGCCGGCCCCGGGAAAGCCGGGGAAAGCGGTTTTCTTTCGCCGGAAGAGGAAAAAGAACTCCGGGAAGAGTATGACCGACGGAAAAAGCAGGCCGGCCTGCTGGATTTTGAGGATATTCTGCGCGAATGTCTGACCCTGTTCGACACGGATCCCGAGGTGCTGTCCGTTTGGCAGCGCCGCTTCCGCTATATCCTGATCGATGAATATCAGGATACGAGTCCGCTCCAGCTGCGGCTGCTGAAACGGCTGGCCGGAAAAGCGGCGAATCTGTTTGCCGTGGGAGATGACGACCAGAGCATTTACGGCTTCCGCGGCGCGGACAGCGGACTGATGCTCCGCTTCCCGCAGGATTTCCCCGGCGCGAAGCTGTACCGTCTGACGGAATGCTACCGCTGCAGTCCGGAGATCCTGAGCGCGGCGGGAAGCCTGATCGGCCGGAACCGGAACCGGTACGCGAAGTCACTCAGAAGCTGTGCGCCGTCCGGCCCGCTCCCGGTTCTGGCCGGGTTCGGGGAAAGCGGCGCGGAACTGCGGGCCCTGACGGCGCGGCTGAGGGAAGAGTGGAAGCGGAACGGTAAGGACGGCTCCCTGGCGGTGCTGTGCCGCTCGCGTCTGTCGCTGCGCCGGGTGGCGGCCGCGCTGGCAGGTGCGGGCCTTCCGTTTTCCGGCGGAGAGGGGCCGGAAGGGGACCACGCGCACTGGGCGGCGGCGGATCTGTTCGCCTATCTGCGGCTGGGCCGGGGGAGCAAAAAGCGCGAGGACTATCTCAGGATCTTAAGCCGTCCGCCCCGGTATCTCAGCCGTCAGCTTTTCCGGGAGGAGGAGATCGACCGCGCCGGGCTCCTGAGCCTGCTCTGGGAGCGGCCGCAGACCGCCCGGAATCTGACGGAGTTTTTCCGTCATCTGGACCGGCTGAAGGGGATGAGGCCGTATGCGGCCGTGGAATATATCCGCCGGGAGATCGGCTATGACGGATATCTGAAAAGCTACGCGGAGAACCGCGGCCTGTCCGCCGCGCCGTTCCTGGAACTCCTGGACCGCCTGCAGGAAGAAAGCGCGGCTTTTGCCTCCTCGGAGGAATGGGAAAGGGCGCGGGAAGCGCTGCTGGCGGGGAAAAAAGACAGGGCGGAGGAATCGGACGGGATCTGCCTGCTGACGATGCACGGCGCGAAAGGGCTGGAATTCGACCGGGTCTTCCTGCCTTTCCTGAACGAGGAGGAGATCCCCGGCGCCCGGGCCGAAAAGGAAGCGCAGCGCGAAGAGGAGCGCCGCCTTCTGTACGTGGCCATGACGCGGGCCCGCCGCGTTCTGTACATGAGCTGCACGGTCAAAAAAAGAGGCGGCCGAAGCCGCCCCTCGCGTTTCCTGAAAGAGATCCGCGGGATCCGGATCACGGAAGGTCCGGATCCCCGGTGAAGCCGGTGCCGTTACGATTCCGTGGTCGGAACCAGCTCATCAAAATCCTCTTCGTCGCAGATCTCGTCGAAGCGGTCGCAGACCGCGTCAAACAGATCATCGTCCTCAATGTCGCCCAGGATCGGCTGGCCGTTTTCGTCTTCGCTGTAGGCATACAGGAAAATATCGCCGTCTTCGTCATCGGCCTGATCCACAGGCATTAAGGCGATATACTGGTCGTCTTCCAGCGGGAAGATCGCCAGTACG
This sequence comes from uncultured Lachnospiraceae bacterium, assembly GCA_902796695.1. Lineage (GTDB taxonomy): Bacteria > Bacillota > Clostridia > Lachnospirales > Lachnospiraceae > UBA6987. Next base: position 2,131 of record CADBQE010000007.1, on the reverse strand, counting down.
ATGCAGTCCATCCGGGTGCCGTCATCCAGTTCCAGGGTCATCACCAGTTCATCGTCATAGCTGTCCGTGATGATTTCTTCGTTCAGATCCACGTCTGTATTCATGTCGGTTCCTCCTTATACGTTGAAGCGGAAGAGGACCACGTCCCCGTCCTGCATCACATACTCTTTGCCTTCCACGCGGACCTGCCCTTTTTCCTTGGCGGCGGCGTAGGAGCCGGCTGCCAGCAGGTCTTTGTAGTTGACGACTTCCGCCCGGATAAAGCCGCGCTCAAAATCCGTATGGATCTTGCCGGCGGCCTGCGGCGCTTTGGTGCCCTGCCGGATGGTCCAGGCGCGGGTCTCTTTTTCGCCGGCGGTCAGGAAGCTCATAAGGCCCAGCAGGCGGTAGCTGGCGGCGATCAGCTTTTCCAGACCGGCTTCGGAGAGCCCCAGATCCGCCAGGAATTCCGCACGGTCCTCCGGCTCCAGTTCGCTGAGTTCTTCCTCCAGCTTGGCGCAGATCACGAAGCTTTCACTGCCTTCCGCCGCGGCAAAGGCGCGCAGAGCCTGCACGTAGGCGTTGGATGCGCCGTCGTCGGCCAGATCGTCTTCGCCGACATTGGCGGCGTAGATCACCGGCTTGGAGGAGAGAAGACCGAGCGTGGCAATGAAGGCGGCTTCGTCCTCGTCTTCCGGCACGTAGCTCTTGGCCTGCTTTCCTTCGCTCAGGACGTCCTGCAGCTTCTTTAAGATCTTCAGCTCCGCCGCCGCGCTCTTGTCCATCATGGCGGCGCGGCCGGTCTTGGCAATGCGGCGCTCCAGTACTTCCAGATCCGCGAGGATCAGTTCCAGCTCAATGGTCTCGATGTCGCGGACCGGGTCCACGCTGCCGTCCACATGCACCACGTTGGTGTCTTCAAAGCAGCGCACGACGTGGACGATGGCATCCACTTCCCGGATGGCGGCCAGAAACTGGTTGCCCAGTCCTTCGCCCTTGCTGGCGCCTTTCACCAGACCCGCGATATCCACGAATTCGATCACGGCCGGCGTGATCTTTCTGCTTTTATAAAAGTCGCCCAGCAGAGTCAGTCGCTCATCCGGCACTTCCACCACGCCCACGTTGGGGTCGATGGTGCAGAAGGGATAGTTGGCGGCTTCGGCGCCGGCCCGGGTCAGACTGTTGAATAAAGTGCTCTTTCCTACGTTGGGGAGCCCTACGATACCTAATTGCATTGCATTACCCGCTTTCTCATGAATTATTTCGGAACAGGCTGTCCAGAATATCTTCCGCCTGTTGAATCTTGTCTTCGACGCCGGCCAGCTGATCCGGGAGTGTTTCCGGGGCAGTTGCCGGGGGGGCGTCCGGGGCAGCTTTTGGAGCAGTTTCCGGGGTGGTTTCCGGAACAGTTTCCGCGGCAGCTTCCTGAACAGTTTCCGGCACGGCCGGTGCTTCCGCTTCGGAGGGAACTTCCTGCGTCATGACTGCCGCTTCTTCCCGCACGGCGGGCTCTTCCGTCTGAACGGGAACTTCTTCCGGCGCCGCAGGTTCTTCCGTCTGAACGGGAACTTCCTCCTGCACGGCAGGCTCTTCCGCCTTCTCTTCATCCGCTAAGCCGGCTTCCTCCGGACGGGCGGGAAGGGAGAGGAGTTTCTCGTCTTCCTGCATTTCGGCCGGGGAGATCACGCGGGAGCGGGCTTCGCCGTTTTCGAAGATCACGGCGGAATTGCCTTCCCGGGCGCGTTCTTCTTCATCCAGGCGGTGCAGCGCCGCCATGCGGTCCCGGGCGCTTACCGGCCCCGGCTCTTCCGTCTGTCCTGCTCCGGCCGGGGCCTGCGCGGCTCCGCTTTCCGGTTCTTCCCCGGGCAGTGCCGGTTCGGATCCGGCGGGCAGCCCGGCCGCTTCCTGCGTTTGCCGGCTGCCCTTTAAGATCAGCGAGACGGCCAGGAGGATCAGCAGAACGGCCAGTCCAGCCAGCGAGATTACCAGACCGGGCTTTACGCCTTCGGGCATATAGCTGATGACCACTTCATGCGTTCCTTCCGTTACCGGAACGCCGATAAACGCATCCGCCAGCGGCTCGATCTCGGTGTCCTGTCCGTCCACGGTGGCTTTCCAGCCCTTGTCGATGGGCAGGGAATACACGAGCAGG
>CADBQE010000006.1 GCA_902796695.1 uncultured Lachnospiraceae bacterium | reverse complement strand
GGAGCCGGCGACACGGCCGAAGCCATGTTCCCGGCGCAGCAGTTCAGCGCACTCCTGGAAGGCCTGAGCATTCAGGCGGAAGCCGAAGAAGGCGCCTTCCCGGCGGGCACCCGCATGGAAGTCCGCGAAGTGGATCCGGAAGAACTCCCGGAACCCGTCTCCGAGGCACTGCCGGAAGGCTTCCGGAAACTGCAGACCCTGGAATTCACCTTCTATGCCGCAGACGGGCAGGAGGTCCAGCCTCTCGCAAAGGTCCGCATCCTGGTCCATCTGGAAACGGACACCCCGGAAGAACCGCTCCTGATCAGTGTTGACCGCGACGGCAACGTCACGATCCTGGAGCAGGACACCCCCGAGGACGGCAGTCTGATCCTCTTCGAGGTCGGACCAGAATCCTTCACACAGCCGTAAAGCCTGCGCAGGCCGGGGCCCCGCCCCGCCGCTGTGACACCGCAGCGCTTTCCCCCTGGCCGGGCCGGAACCCCTCCGCTCCGCCGCCGGAATGACCGTCACACCGCACAAACAATTCCCCGTGCTCCGCACGGGATCAAAAAAATAATCCGAAAGGAAGAAAACAATGAAGAAACTCAGAAAAATGCTGGCCCTCCTGCTGGCAATGACCATGATCCTGGCCCTGGGCGCCACGGCATTCGCAAGCGAATTGCCGACGGAAGAACCCACCGAAGCTCCGGCGGAAACTCCCGAGTATAGCATCACTGTCCACAACACGAACAGCAACATCACGATCAACGGCAAGACCTATACGGCTTATAAGCTGTTCGATGCAACGTACAACGGCGATGCGATCTCCTACACGATCGCGACCAACAACTACTTCTACACCACAGCCGGCGCGAAAGCCGTCCTTGATAAGTACTTTACTTTCACGGCGACTCCCGGCAATACCGGCAATATGAATGTAACGCCGAAGTCGTTCTATACCGAAGCCGAAAACGGAACCTGGTATCTGCTGAAAGACGGAACATATACCGAGACCGCACCGACTGATGAGACCGCAGAAAACTATCAGAGCACCGAAGTCAAATACACCAAAACCGAGTTTGACGAAGTGAAAGCCCGTGAACTGGCTGATGAACTGCAGCCGTACCTGGCCGGTGCTCCCGCTGCCGGTTCTGCCGTAGCTGCCAATGAAACGGCTACGATCGCTGTAGAGACTCCCGGCTACTATTTGGTGGATGGTAAAGCTTCTCCCGTTGAAGGTCCCGCAACTCCGGAAATTGTTGCCGCCGTTGCTCTGACTACCGCGAAACCCACTGCTACCGTCGAACCGAAGGCGGACGCTCCCTCTGTAGACAAGAAGATCACCGGTGTGGGAGAAGAAGGCAAGAAGGTTTATGAAGACGGCAAGGAGGCTGATGCTTCCGTAGGCGATATTATCTACTACGAACTGGGCTCCAAAGTTCCGGATATGACGGGATTTGATTCTTACCAGTTCATCTTCACCGATACCATGTCCAGCGGCCTGACTTTCAACAACGATGTTGTCATTAAGATTGGCAGCGGCGAGGAGGCGGTCACGTTGGTAAAGGATACCGATTATACCGTGACTGCAGTTACAGGTGAAGACGGCAAAACCAAAATCACGATCACCTTTATCAATTTCATCAATCAGGCTGCCAACAAGGGCAAAGATATCACGATTACTTATTCCGCTACCCTGAATGAAAACGCATTCGAGGATGGTGTGGAAGAGAACACTGTTACCCTGAAGTACTCCCACGACCCCTATGATGAACACGCCGGCACTCCAGAAGAAGTTCTCGGAGAAACGCCCGAGAAGAAGACCCAGGTCTACGACACCAACATCGAACTGACCAAGGTCGATAAGAACCGCAACAAACTGACCGGCGCCAAGTTCAGCATTTCCGGCAACAGCAGCAAGGTTTACATCATTAATGAGGAGATGTATGAGGTTTATACGCCCGTTGAAGGGGAAGCCGCTCCGGAACACCTGTACTATCGTCTGAAAGACGGCACTTATACCGAGACTGCCCCTACGGATGCTACTGCGGAGCAGTACGAGAGCACGACGGTACAGTATGTGAAGGTTTTGCATGTGACTCAGGAAAACCGTACCGAAAATTTCGTAGCGGAAGGCTGGGTCAATGAACAGGGCGTCATCACCTTCAACGGACTGGGCGAAGGCACCTACATTATCACTGAGTTAATTGCTCCGGAAGGCTACAATCTGCTGACCGCTCCGATTGAAGTTGTTGTTACGTTCAACCCTGTTACGAACAAATTCGAAGCCAAGGTAAACGGTGAGAATGCAACGGTCGAAAACAATGTGATCAAGCTGAACGTTGTCAACGAAACCGGTACCGAACTTCCTACCACCGGTGGTATCGGCACCACCATATTCACCATCGTCGGTCTGGTTCTGATCATCGGCGCGGGCGTGACGCTGATCGTGCGCCGCCGCATGGCCCGGTAAGTTTGAATCGGATGACTTGAGGAAATGACCCTCCCCGGGGCAGCAATGCCCCGGATGCCGCACAGGACTGACACCTTCCCGCGGTGTGCGGCGAGCAACGGGACGAGGCAATCGACCCGGCCAAGGCAGTCAGAAGATCCTTCGGCGCCGGCTCTTTGGGCCTTCGCTCAGGATGACATGGGGGCAATCGGCGCCGGCCCTCTGGGCCTTCATCCGGAATGATACAGTATAGAGAACAGTATGGCAGAGCAGAACAGCAAAACAAAAAACAAGAAAAAGAAATCCGCCCTGCTGACCGTCCTGCTGGTGCTGATCATGTTCCTGGGCGTCGGAATTCTGGCGTATCCGTCGGTGGCGGACTGGTGGAATTCCCTGCATCAGTCGCGCGCCATCAGCACGTATGTGGAGCAGGTGGACAGCGCGGGCGAAGAAAAAGCCCGGGAGATGTTCGAGGCCGCGCGGCAATATAACGCGGAGCTTTCGGAAAGGGAGAACACGTTCAAACTGCCGGAGGAGGAGCAGGCGCGCTACCGCTCGCTGCTGGATATCACCGGCACGGGGATCATGGGGTATCTGCAGATCCCGGTCATAGGCGTGAACCTGCCCATCTATCACGGCACGGCGGAATCCGTGCTGCAGATCGCGGCGGGGCATCTGGACTGGAGCAGTCTGCCCGTGGGCGGTGAAGGCACGCACGCGGTCATGTCCGGGCACCGGGGCCTGCCCTCGGCCCGTCTGTTCACGGATCTGGACAAAATGACGGTCGGGGACATCTTCACCATCACGGTGTTAAAAGAGACGCTGACCTACCGGGTGGATCAGATCCGCATCGTAAGGCCGGACGAAATGGGGGAACTGACCGTTCAGAAGGGTAAGGATTACTGCACACTGGTCACCTGTACCCCGTATGGGATCAACACGCACCGCATGCTGGTGCGGGGCGAGCGGATCGAAAACGAGGAGCAGCCCGAAGCGCGCGTGGCCACGGTCACGCCCGGGGCGTCCCGGATCCCGAACTATATTACGATCCCCGCGGTGGGGATCCCGCTGCTGTTCCTGTTCCTGCTGTTCCTGCTGATCCACGACCGGATCACCTACGGATCCCGGATGCATCCGGACCCGGAACGCCTCTACCGGAAGTTCAAGGCTTCGGAAGGGGAAGACGGGGAAGAGGAACCCGGTGAAGACCCGGAAGGCAGCAGCCCGGAGAATAATGACCCGGAAGATAATAACCCGGAGGAGAACGCCTCTCCGGCGCACTCCTCGGAGTAGGATAAAGAAAGGAGACCGGATATGAAATTGATTTCTGACCACGGAAAAAGCATCCGGCGCATAGCGGCGGTGCTGTGCGCGCTGGCCCTGCTGTTTTCCGTGACCGGTTTTGCGGATGCGGGCCCGGCGGATCTTTCGCGCCTGTGCTCCGCAACGTTCCTGGCCGGCGGTGACCAGGGGGAGTATGGTGAGGATGTGGACCTGGCTCAGGTGCAGGTGGACCTGTATCTGGTTGCGGGCGTGGAAAATGACCCCGGAGATACCGGGCTGCATTTCAACCGCGAGCAGGCATTCCGCAATCTGGAGATCCCGGACGAACCGAGCCGGGATACCTGGGATGCGCTGGCCGCGCAGGCCGGGCAGATCATCCGCGACCGGTTAAGCACCCTGACTCCCGCCGCTTCCGCTCCGATCGGAACCGCGATCACGGACCTTGAGCCGGGCCTGTACGCCGCCATTGCGCACGGTGCGGATCTGACGGACTACTTCCGGGAAATCGCAGACGAGAACGGGGAAGATGTGCTGGTCTCTTTAGCCAAATCGCCCCGCTGGGAATATTATTTTGAGCCGGAACTGATCGTCCTGCCCACCAAAGAAGTGGGAGAGGACGGCACCGTCAGCACCGCGAAAGGCGAATGGATCTATGACGCGGAATACGTGCTGAAATCCTCGCGCGCGCCGCGCGTGGGCTCGCTGGAGATCGTCAAGACCCTGCAGACCTATCTGGCGCCGGAAGAAGCCATGTTCGTGTTCTCCGTCACCATAGAAGTGGATGGCGTCGCGCAGCCTACCCGTGTCTATTCCCTGAACTTTACGGACGCCGGGCAGCAGCGCCTGGTGCTGGAGGATATCCCCGCCGGGGCTGTGGTGACGGTCACCGAGCTGTACGAGGGCTCCACTTATACGCTGATCAGCGATCCGGAAGTGACCGCCGTGATCGAGGCGGATACGCTGGCTTCCGTGGAATTTATCAATGACTATACCCCCGGGCCCGGCGGCCACGGGGTGGAGAACCATTTCACACTGGACGACGACGGCTGGAACTGGGAACAGCGCCCGGACAGCCGGGGAAAATAGGAGACCGCCATGAAGAAAAAAGTATCTTTGATCTTATGCGGTCTGGCCCTGCTGCTGACCGTTGCCGCGAGCCTTCGCGGCGCGCAGGCGTACTTTACCGCGAATGCCTGGGCGAAGGGCGGCAAGCCCATCCATCTGGGCTATGAAGAACGGATCCGCGAGGAATTCTCCTCCTGGACCAAGCATGTGACGATCACGGCCGAGCCGGATTCCGAACCGGTTTTCGTGCGCGCGCGGGCCTATGCGGATGAGACCGTCAATCTGACCGTGCAGGATGAGGCCGGAAACTGGACCTTAAACGAAGAGGACGGCTGGTGGTATTACGGACCGATCCTCCGCGCGGAGGAAGCCACCGGCGAACTGCTGGTGAAGATCACGGACCTGCCGAAGGACGCGGAGCCCGGGACCGACTTCAACGTCATTATTGTGTATGAGTGCACGCGGGTGCTGTATCAGGCGGACGGAACGCCGTACGCCGACTGGAGCAAAGCGGAAAGGGGTGAGACGCCGTGAGGAAAACGAAGAACTTCCCGGTGTCGTCCGCGCGGCCGACGCGCGTGCTGCTGATCGCAGCGGTGGTCCTGCTGGTGATCGGCGGCATCGGCACCGCCTGGGCGGCCTTGACGGCCTTTTCGGAGGACCGCGTCTACGAGGTGGAACTGCATCATATCGGCATCGGCCTCATGGAAAACGGCGAGCGGGTGGACGAGAGCCACGAACTGCTGGAAAACATGCTGGGCGCAGACGAGGAACTGCAGCTGGGCCGGGCATATCCCGAAGCCATTGCGGTCTCCAACCGCGGCACCATTGACATGTACGTGCGCGTATCGCTGTATAAATACTGGCTGAACGCGGACGGCGAGAAGGATCCGGCTCTTTCCCCGGATATGATCGGCCTGCACTTAACGCCCGGCGAGAACTGGATGATCGATGAAAACGCCTCCACGCCGGAGCGCACGGTGCTGTATTACAAGCCCATCCTGCCGGTAGGCGAAACGTCCGATCCGCTCAGCGACGTGCTGGTGATCGATCCGGCGCTGGGTGAAGCCTATACCGAGACCGAAACGGAAGAGGACGGCTACACGGTGATCCGCCGTACCTACGATTACAACGGCTATACGTTTATGATCGAAGCCCGCACGGACGGCGTGCAGACGCATAACGCGGAAGACGCCATCCTGTCCGCGTGGGGCGTCCGCCTGAAGGCGGAAAACGGCGTGCTGTCATGGAAGGAGGCGGAATAATGAAGCGATTTAGAATTCTGCTGTCTCTGGCGGCGCTGATCGTGCTGGGCCTGGGCCTTACCGCCCGTGCGGAGAACTTCACCGGCGGCGAAGGCTGGCAGGTGGTGCTGGGCGAAAACAAGCGCATGACCAGCAATTTCACGTCCGAGGATATCGACAAAGTGATGAGCGGCCTGGAGCCCGGCGACACCGCGACCTTCATGGTAAGCATCATCCACGACAATAAGGAGACCACCGCCTGGTACCTGTCCAACCAGGTGCTGTATTCGCTGGAAGACCGCAGCGACACGGCGGCGGGCGGCGCGTACGAATACAAACTGATCTATACGGACGCGCACGGCACGGACAAGGTGATCTTCAGCTCCGATACGGTGGGCGGCGAAGGCAGCCGGGACTCCGGTGCCGGCGAAGGCCTGCACGGAGCCGACTCCGCGCTCCGCGATTTCTTCTGGCTGGACAAGCTGAGCAAAGGCGAACAGGGCAAAGTCACCCTGTGGGTCAAGCTGGACGGCGAGTCCCAGGGCAACAGCTATCAGGATACGATAGCGGACCTTAAGATCAAGTTCGCGGCCGAGTTCAATAACGGGACCGTGGAGATGGGCGATCATTCGCAGATGACGCTGTGGATCGCGCTGTTTGCCGTGAGCGTGCTGGCGCTGGCTGCCGTGGCCGTCCGCCGTCTGGCGGTGCGCAGAAAGGAAGGGGCGGTATGAAGAAGAGCAGAAATCTGACGGCCCTTTTGCTGTGTCTGGCGTTCGCTGCCGTGCTGGGCTTTACGGGCCGCGCGGCGGCGGATGAGCCGTATACCTATACCGTGCGGATCTTCGCGGGTGCGCAGGCCACGTTTGAGGACGGCTCGGATGTGGTGGTGATGGACGGCCTGCATTACGGGGACCGGATCACCGTGGACCTGAGCGGCATGCAGCTGCCCGAGGGAAGCCGCTATTATGTCAAGGGCGTCCGCGAATCGGGCCTGGACAACAGCGAGATCGGAAAGCGCTCGTTTACGGTCACGCGGGATGCGGACTATGTGGTCGGCTACGGCGTGCTGTACCGGGCCGTGGCCTATACGGTCAACTACCGCGATGCGGCGGGAAACACGCTGGCGGAGAGCCGTACGTTCTACGGCAACCCCGGCGACAAGCCCGTCATCGCGCACCGCTATATAGACGGCTATCAGCCGCAGGCTTACAATCTGACGCGCACGCTGTCGGAAGACCCCGCGGCCAATGTGTTCGATTTTGTGTATGAGAAGGCGGATCCCGTGCAGGTCGTGCGGGGGACAGGAGAGGGCGGAAGCGGAAGTGGCGGAAGTGCGGCCGGGGACGGCGGGCAGGCGGGCCAGGCGGGTCAGGTAGGCCAGTCGGGTCAGGCGGGTCAGCCGGCCGGGGAAGGCTCTGCGGCCTCGGCTCCGGCCGGAGAAGGCTCCGCGGCGTCCGGGAGCGTCCGGGAGCGCGGGAACGGCGTGATCGTTCTGGCAGCTCCGGCAGCGGCTCCGGGCGTGCAGTACGTGACGCCGGACGGCCGGATCATAACGCCGGCGGAAGTCCTGGATCTGGATGCGCCCGGCCAGGGCCAGGCGGCCCCTCAGACCCCTCTCGCCCCGGCTCCGGCACCGTCCCGCAGGACGGCCGGCCCCAGACCCTGGGTGATCGGCGCCGCCGCGGGCGGCAGCGCCCTGCTGGCCGGCGGCATCATCCTGGCAGTCTGCCTGAAAAGAAAGAAAAAAGAGTCATGAGCGAACCGGCTGCAAAACGTGAAAAAAAGAGCGGGAGATTCCTTCCCGCTCTTTGCCATATCCTGGGCATCCTCCTGATGACCGCCGTCATCCTGACCGCCCTTCCTCTTTCCGTGCCCCGCCTGTTCGGCTATGAAACCTACAGCATCGTCAGCCCCAGCATGGAGCCCGCCTACCCGGTCGGCACCCTGATTTATACCAAACAGCTGCCCCCCGAAGAAGTACAGACCGGCGACGTCATCGCCTTCCTCTCCGGCGGCTCCGTCATCACCCACCGCGTCGTCCGCAACCGCATCGTCGAAGGCGACTTCATCACCAAAGGCGACGCCAACGCCGACAACGACCCCGACCCCATCTCCTACGGCGCCCTCGTCGGCAAAGTCCGCTTCCAGATCCCCCTCCTGGGCAGCATCCTCTACATCTACTCCACCCTTGTCGGCAAAATCTACCTCCTCCTCCTCGCCCTCTGCGGCTTCCTCTTCACCGCCCTTGCCCGCCGCCTCCGCTCCCGCCTTTGATCCGGAGCCATGAGCCATTGGGGACCATTGTGGGGAGCCATTGGGGACGGTTCTTTTTGGTCCCGTCTCCTGCCAAAACGGGCCGATTACAAATCGGCCCCTACGATATCGGCCCGCGACAAATACAAAAACGGCCGCTGTGAAGGCGGTCGTTCTTGTGTAGGGGCCGATCTGTGATCGGCCCGGGGATAGAGGATGATTATCCTTGTTGAGAGGCGTCGTCCTCTTGTCGGGACGGGCCGATTACAAATCGGCCCCTACGATATCGGCCCATGATATTTACAAATCGGCCCCTACGAAGGCGAGCCGCCCAGAGCCGCAAAAAGCGGGGCGATGATATGGCGGGAACCGTCACATTCCGTCATATCGGTACTCCAGACCGAAGGTATACGTGTTCGTTTCCTTGTTCAGGTAATTATACCCATCTTCCGATACGATCTGAAATCCGCTTTTTGCATGCGTTTTCAAAGAAGCGGTATTCGTTTTGCTGACGCAGCAGCAAAGGCGGAAGGGCCCGTTCTTCTTCAGGGATTCCGTAACACCCGAGAGAAGTGCGG
>CADBQE010000005.1 GCA_902796695.1 uncultured Lachnospiraceae bacterium | reverse complement strand
GTTCGGAATATACACGACCCGGTTGTCCACGGTGACCAGCTTGGTGCTGACCAGATTGATCTCCTCCACCGTGCCCGCCTGGCCGGCCACTTCCACATAATCATCCACTTTGAAGGGGCGGGTGAGAAGAAGCAGCACGCCGCCGGCGATATTGCCCAGCGCGCCGTTGACGGCCAGACCGATCATAACGCCCAGGGAAGCGATCAGGGCCGCCACGCCGCTCGTGTCGATCCCCAGATAGCCCACCAGCGCCAGCGCCACCAGGCATTTGGCCAGCGTCTTACCGGCACTGACAAAGACCCGGACCAGCGTCTTGTCCAGTTTTCCGTTTGCATCCAGCTGCTGACCGATTTTCCGTGCCAGCCGGTTGATCAGTTTAAATGCGACCCAGAGAATGATCAGGGCGATCAGGATCTTAATGCCGGTATTGGTGACCCAGTTCAGGATCGTGCTGCCGAGTTCTTTCATGATATGATTCCTCCTTATGGCAGATAGTATCACTATTTTATTCTTTTTCCGGGCCCGCGTCAATCGGAAAAGGCGCATACAAAAAGGGGCGGGTCATGCCCGCCCCCCGCGTGGTCCAAGGACCGCTTACTCTAACTCGATAGTTCCTACAGGGCAGCCGGCCGCGCAGGCGCCGCACTCGATGCAGGCATCGGGGTTGATCTCATACTTGCCGTCGCCTTCCGCGATCGCACCCACAGGGCAGGTACCGGCGCAGGCGCCGCAGGAGATGCATCCATCACCGATCTTATAAGCCATAATTCACTCCTCCTTATTTGGTTCATTCCCTGGATGTTCCTCTCATCCACGGGCATTATAGCACAACGTCCGCAGAATGCAATAGTATTGTTAAAATTTTATCGAAATTTTACGGCTGCTGTTCGTTCTTGAAGCCCAGCACCAGTTTTACCGTATTTTCGCGGTAGCTGCCGTGGCTCAGGCGCATGAACGTGACTTCCACTTCCGTGCCGCCCTTATGGTACTGCAGTTCCTCCACCAGCGCGTCATAGCTGTTTACGCGGTTCCCGTCGATGGCGGTAATGACGTCATAGGCTTCCAGGCCGGCCTGCGCCGCGGGTGATCCTTCCTTCACTTCCGCGACCACCGCGCCTTCCGGCACATTGTAGAAGGACAGATAGCCGGACGCGTAGTTCTGGAACGTAATGCCCAGATAAGGCATCTCCTCCGGGGCGACCTTCACGCGGGGCTCCATCAGGGAAAGCTCTTCCATCACGTCCACGATGCTGGAGATCGGGATGGCAAAGCCGACGCCTTCCACTTCTTCGCTGGAATATTTGGCGTTGTTGATGCCGATCAGCTCGCCCTTCGCGTTCAGCAGCGCGCCGCCGCTGTTGCCGGGGTTGATGGCTGCGCTGATCTGCAGCAGATTCATCGAAGAACCGTCATCAAAGCTCACATTGCGGGACAGGGCGCTGACTACGCCGGTGGTCACGGACTGGCCCCAGCCTAACGCGTTGCCGATCGCGACGACGCCTTCGCCCAGGCGCAGCGTATCGCTGCTGCCGATCGCCGCGGTCCGGATGGCCTGTTTCGTCTCATCGGAAAGCGATTCCAGGGAAATGCCCAGCACCGCAATATCATTTTCCGCGCTGGTGCCCTTCACATACGCCTGTTTTTCCGTGCCGTCCGCGAGCGTTACGGTGATTTCCGTAGCGCCGTCAATCACGTGGTTATTCGTTACAATCCAGAGCTCCGTGCCGTTGTCGCCGATGATTACGCCGCTGCCGGCGCCGCCGGTCTCATATTCGCGCTCCCCGAAGAAGCCGGTGGAAACGCGCACTTTCTGTTTGATGCTGATGGATACGACGCTGCGGATGGTCTCCTCGACCATGTCCGATACGTCGGTCAGAACAGTGCCGCTGTCCTCCCGGCCGGCCACCAGCGTGCTGGTATCCAGCGTGGTCGTGCCGGGCAGACGGGTCGTATCGGAGGAAGCCGTATTCTGCTGGTAGCTGCTCAGCTGGGACTGCAGGGAGGCCATGGCCTTCTGCGTATCCTGATTGGCGCGGTAGGTGACCAGCGTGAAGACCAGCGCGCCCAGCCCGAACAGAATGCTGAATACGCTGACCAGCTTCCAGCTGCGGCGGCGGTTCTTTTCGCGGCGCTCCGCTTTCAGCCGGGCCTGTTCTTCCTGGAAGAGCTGCTGCTTGGCCCGCCACTCTTCCGCCAGCCGGCGGTTTTCTTCCGCCAGCCGTCTGGCTTCCGCCGCGGCCGCGCGCTGTCTGGCTTCTTCCTCTTCCCGCGCCGCTTTTTCTTCCATGGCCTCCTGCACGGCCTGCTCGCCGCTTACCGGATATTCGTCTGTATGGTCATTCCACTCATTCATTGTAAAACCTCCTTATCCCGAAACAGGCAGCTGCCCGCCTCTTGATGACTCAAGTGTAGCGGGCAGCTGTGAACAATGTGTGAAAAAACGGTTATGTTTCGCGTAAACCTGTGGGATCCGCGGGGTCAGTCAACGGGGATCAGACCCGTTTCCAGCGCGTAGTCATGGAAGTCCTTCAGGCGCAGGATATTGTCTGTGGGCTCATAATCTTCCAGGTTATACAGCAGTTTGTGCAGCTGCTGGACGTCCCCGGTAAAATCCTTGGAGCAGAGGGCCCAGGTTCCGGGTTCTTCCTTGTAATTGAACGGGAACCCGGCGGTGTCTCCCAGCGCATATCGGTTCGCATTGGTCGCGTAGCTGATGATCTCCGAGGTATCCATATTGGTCTTGATATTATTGGACAGGGTCTCCACAACCGTCATGACTTTGAAGATCTCGCCGCGTTTGACCAGGTCCTTGATCTTATCCAGCAGGACGTTGATGACTTTCCGCTGGCGTTCCGTGCGGGCAAAGTCCGATCCGGTATGCTTGCGGATCCGGGAGTAGGCCACGGCATAGATGCCGTCCATATGCTTCATGCCCGGTTCGTAATTCCAGTCCTTTGTCGTCGTATCCTTGCCGACGGCCAGTTCGATCTCATAGATCAGGCCGTCCAGTTCCTCCGCTTCCGCAGCGGTGACTTCCAGGTCAATGCCGCCCAGAAGGTCCACCACGTCCACGACGGCGGCCCAGTTCACGACCACGAAATTCGTGATATTCAGGTCCAGATTCCGGTTGAGGCCGGCCACGACCTGATCCGCTCCGTAGCGGATATAGGCGTCCGTCAGCTTGCAGAACTGGCCTGCGGCAAATTCAAAGAAGAAATCGCGGTAGATGGAAGCCATGTGCATTTCGCCGGTCTCTTTATTGATGGAGACCACAATGCAGACGTCGCCCTGGGCATTGCGCAGGATATCCGTGGTATTCCGGGCGTCCACCCCGAACAGAACGATGGTGGCGTAGCCTTCCTGCGCTTCCACGGCGCGGCGCGGCAGCGGGTTGGTATAGGGCTCCTGCGGCGGCATGGTATCCGTTTCCACGGAGCCGTCCGTGTTGACCCAGCTGACGACTTCCGCCGTAGTTGTAATCGGAACGGCGGCCGAGGGATCTTCCGGACCGTCGGCGGCCGGCGTCGTGATCACGGCAAGCGTCTGCTCCGCGGAAGCCGTGGTATTCTTGATCTGCATATTGTTGAGGATGCGCTCCGACCAGCGGATCGCAAAATAGCCTCCGACCACGACCACCAGCAGCACCAGTTCCAGCGCCAGTGCCACGACCTGCTGCTTGTGCTTCTTCTTATATTTCCGCAGCCGGCGCAGGTGTTCCTGATGGACCTTCTGCTCTTCCGCCAGTTCCAGGTCGTTTTCCCCGTTGCTGCGGCGGACCGGCTGCTCCTTTCTGGGCTTGTCCGTTTTATTCATAAGGATCTTCCTCCATGAGGATTTATTTTACCCTCTTTCTCTTCGAATTGCAAGTACCGAAAAGAGAGGGGGGCTTCTCCCAAGGGTATCTGACCGGAATACAGTATGCTCCCGGTGTTTGTTGCACTTTAACCGCGGCGATTTTCGATTTCCGTGATCAGGGCCACCCGGTCCGCGTGCCGTCCTCCTTCAAACTCCGCAGAAAGGAACGCGTCCACGATCATTTTGGCCATGCCGATCCCCACGACGCGGGCGCCGAAAGCGATGATCTGCGCATTATTGTGCTCCCGCGACAGGCGGGCGGTAAACGGCTCGGAACAGACCGCGGCCCGGATGCCCGGCACTTTATTGGCAGCCAGGGAGATCCCCACGCCGGTGCCGCAGATCAGCACGCCGCGCTCCGCCTCACCGGCCTTGACGACCCGTGCCACGCGCTCTCCGTAGACCGGATAGTCGCAGCGCTCCGGCGAATAGGTGCCGCAGTCCGTCACTTCGTGTCCCTGCTCCGTCAGGTAATCCCTAATCTCTTCTTTCATGGCAAATGCGGCATGATCGCATCCAATCGCAATTTTCACGGAATTCTCTCTCCTGGTTTAATTCTTGGCAAATCCTGCTTATTATAGCTTATCCGTCTTTTTCTTTCAATCCCGGAAAACTGAATAAACAGATGGATAATCCTGATTTTTCTGTTATAATGAAGAAGAATAATCAGAACAATCCGGCCGCGGGCCGCCGCAGCCCGGCGGACCGGCGGATCCATCCGCAGAAAGGACGAAAGCCATGACCGATACCCGCATCACCTCCGTATCCGTATACCGTTCCGGATGCATCGTTACCCGGACCGCCGAACTGACCCTCGAGCAGGGTCTCCAGACCGTCAAGCTGTGCGGCCCCGGTCCCGGCGCCGACCCGCAGAGCCTTCGCCTGAGCGTGCCGGAAGGCGTGCAGGGCGCCAATGTGCAGATGGAATATCTGACGGAGGAGCAGAAAGAAGAGGCGCTGAAAGAGCTTGCCCGCAAAAAAGATAAACTGGTGCGCACGATCCGCGCCGTCGAAGAACAGACGGTGCTCTGGAAGAAGAATGCCGATTTCAGCGCCAAAGAAAATGTTTCTCTGCAGGAAATGACTGTATTTCTGGAGCAGCTCCCCGCGCGTCTGGAAGCACTGGAGGAGCAGCACGAAGCCCTGCTGGAAGAGCAGGAAGCGCTGGAAAAAGAATGGGAGCGGCTCTCCAGGCAGACGGAGCTCCCCTATGTAAGCGTTGATCTTACCGCCCCGGCCCCGGGCCGCTATCCCATTGAGCTGCGCTATCAGGACAGCGCGGCCTCCTGGGCGCCGACCTATGAACTGCACGCGCAGGATGAGGAAAGCGGCCGTCTGCTGCTGCGCCTGCGCGCCCGCATTGCGCAGGACACCGGGGAAGACTGGAAGCAGGCGGCGCTCACGCTGTTTTCCGGGGATCCTTCCGTTTCCGGAACCATTCCCGTCCTGTACCCGGCCCGCCTGCATTTCTATGAACCGCCGCGCATGATGGCCAAGGGCATGATGGCGGGAGCCGCCCGCATGAACGCCGCGCCGATGGCCATGGCTGCGGAAGAAGCCGTACTGATGGACGATGCGGCCCCCGCCCCGGCACTCAAGATGTCCCAGGTCATGGCCGATTCCGGCCGCACGGTCCGGGGCGATACCATGACGGAGTACGAGCTCACCGGCCGGTGGGACGTCCGCGACGGCCAGAGCATCCTCTGCGATCTCCGCACGGATGAGATCCCCTGCCGCTATCAGGTCGTTGCGGTCCCGAAGCGCTCCGCCTCCTGCTTCCTGTCCGCCGAAGTGAAAACGGCGGATCTGGAGGAGATGCAGGGCGTTGAAGCCGCCGTCTATCTGAAAGGCGCCTTTGCCGGCAGCGTCTGGCTGGAGCCGGATATGACCGAAGACACCTACGATCTGTCTCTGGGCAAGGACGAGACCGTTACGGTCAAGCGGACCCAGAAGAAGAAATACACGTCCACGGTTCTGCTGAAAGGCCAGAAGAAGACGGAATACGAATACGAGATCTCCGTCTCCTCCCGCAAGCCCAAAGCCTGTCAGGTGCTGATCCGCGACCAGGTCCCGGTCACGGAGGAAAAATCCATTCAGGTGGAAACGCTGAATCTGTCCGGCGGCGAGCGGGAAGAAGATACCGGCCTGGTCAAATGGAATTTCAGCCTGGCCCCCGGCGAGACCCGTCAGCTGACGTTAGCCTATACCACAGCCTGGCCGAAAGACAAGCAGCTGCAGGAAGGCTGACGCTTCCGCTTCACGCAAAACGGCTCCCCGCTCAGGCAGGGAGCCGTTTTTTACGGCCGGAGTTTCCGGATTAATTTACGGTCAGCGTCACCGTCGAACTGATCGTCCGCTTTCCGTTCGCATCCATTATGACGCAGCGGTACTGCATGCCGTTATATCCGGTTTTGGCCGGTAACTTCAGCGTATCAGTCTGTGCCGTGGCAAAGGAAGAATCCGTCCAGGTTCCGTCCTGATAGCGGTACTGCCACTGATAGGTCAGGCCGGCGCCGGTCGCCGTCACCTGAAAACCGGCGGCCTTACCCGCTTTGACGGTCGTGTTCACGGGCTGTGCCGTGATGACGGTTTTGACCGTCAGGACCGCCGCGGACGAGGTCAGTTTCTTTCCGTTCGCATCCGTAATAATGCAGCGGTACTGCATCTTGTTGTATTTGGCCTGGACCGGAACACTGAGCGCCGCATTCCGGGCCGTACTGTATCCCGAGTTTTTCCAGCTGCCGTCCGGATAGCGGTACTGCCACTGGTAGGTCAGGCCGGCGCCGGTCGCCGTCACTGTAAACTTTGCGGTCTTCCCGACGGCAGCCTCCGCCGCCTTCGGCTGAGCCGTGATCTTCGGGAGGACCGTCAGCATCACCGCGGAGGAAGTCAGTTTTTTCCCGTTGGCATCCGTGATCACGCAGCGATAACGGATTCCGTTATACCGGGCCTGCGACGTAAAGACCAGCGAAGCGGTCTTTGCCGTGGAAAACCCAGAATTCTGCCAGCTGCCCTCCGGGTACCGATACTGCCACTGATAGGCAAGCCCCGCGCCGGAAGCGGACACCGTGAATTTTGCGGACGTTCCTGCCGCCGCGCTGACCGCTTTCGGCTGCGCCGTGATCTTCGGCAGGACTTTCAGCGATACCGGGGCCGTCAGCAGCTGATGGCCGTACGCATCCGTGATCCGGCAGCGGAACTGATATCCGTTCCGGGATTCCTTTATGGTAATACTCAGTTTCTGTCCGCTGCCCCATACGCTCCAGTTTCCGCTGCTGCTTTTTCTGTAGAACCACTTATAGGCGAGATCCCGGCCGGAAGCCTTCACGGAGAAAACCGCGGTATTTCCGAGATATCCGTTCACATCCGCAGGCAGGGTAAGCAGCGTCGGCGTTCCCAGGTTCTCGCAGGTGACGGAGGCCGTAACGGCTGCTCCGAATACCGTTCCGGTTAACTGCGTGCTGCCGACGGCCACGCCGCGCAGCTTTCCGTTTTCGATCTTCGCGACGGACGTATTTTTCACGGTCCAGGCCGGCTGTGCCTTCGCGGCAAAGACGGCGCCGCCGGGCCAGCTGTCCGAATACCCGAAGGACACGGAAACCTTCGGCAGCGCAGTCGTCATGCCCACGTCCACGGTCACGGAGGCGGAGGAAGCTGTCGCGGTCACATTTGTCATTTTCGCTGCGTTCAGGGTTACGGGGACGGTCCGGGTGCCCTGCGCGGCCGCCGTCTGCGTGC
The DNA here is from genome assembly GCA_902796695.1 of uncultured Lachnospiraceae bacterium. Lineage (GTDB taxonomy): Bacteria > Bacillota > Clostridia > Lachnospirales > Lachnospiraceae > UBA6987. Next base: position 3,765 of record CADBQE010000005.1, on the reverse strand, counting down.
CGTGGCCCTCATCCGTCCAGCCCAGCGCCTGCGTCCAGAAATGCATGCCGTTCACGACCACATGGCCGATGCCGATGCAGTTGAATCCGCTCAGCATGTTCCGGCGGTGTCCCTGGCCGCTGTAGGATTCCTCATCCTCGCGCCACTGGCGGAAAGTGTCGATCGCGGTGCTGTAACCGGCGGCAAGGTTTTCTCCCCGCATCCAATAGAAAATGCCCGCTTCCTCTGCCGCTTCGCTGATCGCCGTAAAGCAGTCGCTGCCGTCCGGCCGCGTATGGGCAAAATTCAGAGCGATCTCCGCCGCGCGCTGCATGGCGGCTTTTTCGAGGGTATAGTCGTAAACCAGAGGCTCCAGGTCCGTCACCATAACCTTTGTCTTATCGTCCGTATCGAGATAGCCGGTGTATTCACCGTCGATATCCTTGCCGGTGCGGAACAGGTTGATATATTCCAGCATACTCCGGGCTGCTTCCTGATCGTAGGTGATCTGAAGATCCACGGACACGTTGTCGTTGGTTTCGGCATGCGCATGCACGCCTTCGGACAGCAGGCACAGCATCAGGACAGCCAGAAGCGTCCCGAGCAGTCCGGCCGTGAACCGTTTTCTGCTCTGTTTCACAGACATTTCCTCCTTCTATCCGCAAAAGGTACGGCGGATGTCGTCTTTCCGCCGAAAATTATAGCAGTTAAGGCCCCGGCTGTGCAAGATACGGGGGAAAAAATGTTCCTCTGCGGCATAACAAAAACGACTCCCCGCCAAGCGGGGAGCCGTCCTGTTCGTTGTACCGAAACAGAATTATTTCAGGGTGACCTTCGCGCCGACCTTCTCCAGTTCGGCCTTCATGTTATCGGCTTCTTCCTTGGTCGCACCGGCCTTGATCACGCCGGGGGCCTTGTCCAGCATTTCCTTGACTTCCTTCAGGCCGGCACCGGTCAGGCTGCGCAGAGCCTTCAGCACGTCCATGCGCTTCTCGCCGACTTCGGTCAGTTCCACGTCGAACTCGGTCTTTTCTTCGACTTCTTCGGCAGGGCCGGCAGCGGCGGCTACCACAACACCGGCAGCGGCGGATACGCCGAACTCTTCCTCACAGGCCTTTACCAGTTCGTTCAGTTCCAGTACGGTCAGTTCCTTTAATGCTTCGATAAATTCAGCAGTCGTTAATTTCGCCATGATTTATTTCCTCCGATAATTATTGATGTTAGGCTTCCTGCTTCTCTGCCACCTGCTTGATGACACGGGCAAAGTTGGTGATAGGGGACTGCATGCTGCCGAACAGACGGCCCAGCAGGATCTCTCTGCTCGGGATCTGAGCGACGGCATTGATGCCCTTCTGATCGTAATAAGTTCCTTCCACAACGCCGGCCTTCAGCTTGATCACGTCGCCCTTCTTGTCGAAGTTGGTGACGATGCGGGCAGGCAGGGTGGCGTCGCCCTTCGAAACAGCGATCGCGGTGGGACCGTTCAGGTCTCCGGACAGCGCTTCAAAGGGAGTGTCCTTCATGGCGATGTTCAGCAGGGTGTTCTTGTAAACGCGATAGGTCACGCCGTTCTGGCGCATTTCCTTGCGGAGCTTGGTATCCGCATCTACGGTAATGCCCCGGTAGTCTACTAACACCGCAGCAGCAGCACCGGAAAGCAGTTCGGAAATTTCCTGAACGATGGGCGCTTTCAGTTCTACTTTTGCCATAGTTTAACCCTCCTTGTTATATTTGGCACACCAGCTGCTGAGCTACTCAAAAGGACTCCCCGGCGGAGCCGAAGAGTCCTGAAAAGAATTCGATGAACGAGTTCCCTCTTCCTCGGCAGGCGCTTCGCTTACACGGATAGCCGTACCTGCTGTCTTCGGCAGTGGTGATACGCTTATGGTTTTTACCACAGATGACTGCGGCTGTCAAGCGGAAACGGAAAAATCCGTCCGGTTTCTTATGCGTTGAGCAGCTTCACGGTGTTGATGCGCACGCCGGGGCCCATGGTGGAGGCAACGGTGACGCTCTTTAAGAAAGCACCCTTCACGGCAGCGGGACGGGCCTTGACGATGGCGCCCACTACGGTGTTGAAGTTGTCCAGCAGGGCTTCTTCGGTGAAGGAGACCTTGCCGATCGGCACGTGGATGATGTTGGCCTTGTCCAGACGGTATTCGATCTTACCGGCTTTGATGTCGGCCAGAGCCTTGGTCACGTCCATGGTCACGGTGCCGGCCTTGGGGTTGGGCATTAAGCCCTTCGGGCCCAGGACACGGCCCAGACGGCCGACCACGCCCATCATGTCGGGGGTCGCGACGACTACGTCGAAATCCAGCCAGCCTTCGTTCTGGATGCGCGGGATCAGTTCTTCGGCGCCCACGTAATCCGCGCCGGCAGCCTGCGCTTCATCGGCCTTTACGCCCTTGGCGAAGACCAGGACACGGACGGTTTTGCCGGTGCCGTGAGGCAGCACAACGGCGCCGCGGATCTGCTGATCGGCATGACGGCCGTCGCAGCCGGTGCGCAGATGGATTTCCACGGTCTCATCGAATTTGGCGGAAGCCATCTTCTTGACCTGAGCGATCGCGGCATCCGCATCATAGACCTGCGTGCGGTCATAGCTCTTTAAAGCTTCTCTATATTTCTTGCTTCTGAACATTTCGGGCCCTCCTTAGTCTTCCACGACGATGCCCATGCTGCGGGCGGTGCCGGCGATCATGCTGGTGGCGGCTTCCACGGAAGCGGCGTTCAGATCGGGCAGCTTATGCTCGGCGATCTTCTGCACTTCGGCGCGGGATAAGGTGGCGACTTTGGTCTTGTTGGGGGCGCCGGAACCGGACTGGATCTTGGCGGCCTTCTTCAGCAGGACGGCGGCGGGCGGGGTCTTGGTCACGAAGGAGAAGGTGCGGTCCGCATAAACGGTGATCACAACAGGGATAACGGTATCCCCTTCATTCGCCGTGCGGGCGTTGAATTCCTTGGTGAACTGGTCGATGTTCAGACCGTGCTGGCCCAGAGCGGGACCAACAGGCGGTGCCGGCGTTGCTTTGCCGGCAGGAATCTGCAGCTTGATAAAAGCTAATACTTTCTTTGCCATAACTGGCTCCTCCTAATAAGTATTCCGGTCAGGCCCTTTGTTTCTGCCAGCCGGTTTTGTGGTGTGAGGAGAAGGTCCTCTCCCACTTTCACATGCGTTTGACCTCCGTGAACGCCAGCTCCACCGGCGTGGGACGGCCAACAAACATGGAAAAGATAACATTGACGGTCTGCTTGCTTTCGTTGATGGACTTGATCTCGCCCGTGGTGCCTTCCCAGACACCGGAAATCACCGTGACCGTATCGCCCACCTTGAAGTCCGTTACGACATTTTCCGCATGGACGCCCAAACGGTCCACTTCCTCCTGGGACAGGGGCACCGCTTCGCCCCCCGGCCCCACAAAGCCGGTAACGCCCCGGGTGTTCCGTACAATGTACCAGGTCCGGTCGTTTTTGATCATATTCACCAACACATAGCTGGGGAACTGCTTTTTCTGGACCACCTTTTTCAGGCCATCCTTCACTTCCACCACATCCTGGATGGGGACGGCCACCTCCAGGATCTCGTCCTGCAGGTGAAGATTGTCGATGGTCTTTTCCAGGTCGGCCTTTACTTTGTTTTCATAGCCCGAATAGGTATGGACCACATACCATTTTGCTTCTTCCATAAGGTTCTCCTACAATATGAGACCCAGACCGAATTTCACCACGGCATCTATGATGGCAATGAGCACGCCCAAAACCACACCAAGGAAGACCACAGCC
>CADBQE010000004.1 GCA_902796695.1 uncultured Lachnospiraceae bacterium | reverse complement strand
GGGCTGAAAATCCCGCGTGAAAACAGTTGACAAACTGATATCAATATGATATCACAATGATGAAAAGGCGCGGGAACGCCGCGACAAAGAACAGGAGGCTGTGATGAAAGAGATCGAACTCAGGACAAAGCAGAACGGTCTGCCGATGCTGGTGCTGTGGGTGGCGCTGTACGCGGCGGCTCTTGTAGGCTGCATATGGGGCAGTATCAAGGCGGAAGAGTATGTGGCGTGGTGGTATATCCCCTGTATGGTATGGGTGGCGGTCGGATGGTTTCCCTTTAACGGCCTGAAGGTCGTGGGGCCGCAGGAAGCGCTTGTGCTGACGCTGTTCGGCAGGTATGTCGGCACGATCAGGCAGCCGGGCTTCTATCAGGTGAATCCGTTCTGCACGGCGGTGAACCCGGCAGCGGATACGAAGCTTTCGCAGTCCGGGGACGTAGATGCGCCCGGCAAGAAAACCCTGGTTATTCCGAGCGCGGAAAACGCACCGTTCAATGCGGGGAAGCGCCGCCCTAAAAAAATCTCCCTGAAGGCCATGACGCTGAGCAACGCCCGCCAGAAGATAAACGACTGCCTGGGCAACCCCGTGGAGATCGGCATTGCCGTGGTGTGGCGCGTGGTGGATACGGCCAAGGCCGTCTTCGAAGTGGACAACTATAAGGAATATCTTTCCCTGCAGTGCGACGCCGCCGTGCGCGACATTGTGAAGATCTACCCCTACGACGTTTCGCCCGGTGTGGACACGACCGGGGACGGCATGGCGGACGAGGGCTCGCTGCGCGGCTCCAGCGAAGTGGTGGCCGCCCGGATCCGCGATGAGATCCAGGCCAAGGTGGCCGGCGCGGGCCTGGAGATCGTGGAAGCCCGCATCACCTATCTGGCCTATGCCACGGAGATCGCGGCGGTCATGCTGCAGCGCCAGCAGGCCCGCGCCATCATCGACGCCCGCAAGATGATCGTGGACGGCGCCGTGGGCATGGTGGAAATGGCCCTGGAGCGGCTTTCGGAGAATCATACCGTGGAGCTGGATGAGGAACGCAAGGCTGCCATGGTTTCCAACCTGCTGGTGGTGCTCTGCGGCAACAAGGACGCGCAGCCCGTCGTCAATTCCGGGAGCCTGTATGAAATGAATGAAACCCAAAAAAAACAAGTGCCTCTGCGCCTATCCCCCAAACTCTATGCCGCCCTGGCTGCCTGGGCGGAGGATGATTTCCGCTCTGTGAACGGCCAGATTGAATATCTGCTCACGGAATGCGTAAAGCAGCGGAAAAAGGACGGAAAATATGTGTCCGAAACAATAGACGAACCGATAGAACTGGATATAAAATAAACGGCAGGAACGGATCCTGCACACAGAAAAAGGAGATCACAGTATGCTTCGCATTGAACACCTGACCAAAACATACGGAGCCAAGGCCGCCGTGGACGACCTGACCCTGCACATCGCGCCCGGCGAGATCTACGGCTTTATCGGCCACAACGGCGCCGGCAAGACCACCACGCTGCGCAGCGTCGCCGGCATCCAGCAGTTTGACGCCGGCGAGGTCTTCATCGACGGGATCGACCTGAAGGCGGATCCGCTGGAATGCAAGCGGCGCATGGCCTATATCCCGGACAACCCGGACCTGTACGATTACATGAGCGGCATGAAGTACCTGAACTTCATCGCGGACGTGTTCGGCGTGGACAGCGCGGTCCGGAAGGAGCGCATCCGGGAACTGGCGGCGCGCTTCGAGCTGACGAACAGCCTGGGACAGCCCATCGCCGCGTATTCGCACGGCATGAAGCAGAAACTGGCGGTGATCGGCGCATGGCTGCATGAGCCGCGGCTGATCCTGATGGACGAGCCTTTCGTGGGTCTGGACCCCAAAGCGGCGCATCTGCTCAAGGAAATGATGCGGGAACTCTGCGACCGCGGCGGCGCCATCTTTTTCTCCACCCATGTGCTGGAAGTGGCGGAGAAACTGTGCGACAAGGTGGCCATCATTAAGGAAGGCCGTCTGATCCGGTCCGGCACCATGGAAGAGGTGAAGGGCGATGATTCTCTGGAGGAAGTGTTCCTGGAACTGGAGGCGGAATAATGCTCAGATTACTGATCAAAAAGACGCTGTCCGAGCAGTATGCAGGCTGGTTTTATAACCCGAAGAAAAATGTGGCCCGTTCACGCGTGGGCACGGTGAGCATGATTCTGTTCACGGTGGTGTTCGGCTTCGGTGTATTCGGCGGGCTGATGGCCCTGCTGGGATCCGCGCTGGCGGAGCCGCTTGCCATGTCCGGCATGGGCTGGCTGTATTTTGTCATTATCGGGCTGCTGGGACTGCTGCTCGGCGTGGTGGGCGGCGCATTTTCCGCCTATACCAATCTGTACAAGGGACGGGACAACGACCTGCTGCTGTCACTCCCGATCCCGCCGTCGAAGATCATCCAGGCCCGGATCATCAGTGTGTATCTGGTCACCGGCATCTTCAGCCTGGTCGCCATTCTGCCGCCGGAGATCGTGTACTGGATCCGGGTCCGCCCTGGAGTTCCGGCCGTGATCGCCGGAGTTCTGTTTGCGCTTGCAATCTCGGTGCTGGCGCTGGTGCTGGGCTGCCTGCTGGGCCTGGTGGTGGCGAAGATCAGCACGAAACTGAAGAACAAGAGCATTGTGACGGTGCTGATCTCCCTGCTGGTGATGGGGATCTATTATTTCTTCTACTTCCGCTTCCAGACGCTGATGCGGAATATTTCGACCGATCCGGAAAGCTTCCGCAGACTGGAAAATGTGCCCGGGCTGAAATTCTTCGGACAGGCCGGGGAAGGGCATCTGCTGCCGCTCGCGGCGCTGCTGGCGCTGGCGGGCCTGCTGATGGCCGTTACGCTGCTTCTGCTGGTCCGCAGCTTCTACCGCGTGATCTCGGACGCGAATAAAGTGAGCCGGGTGACCTATAAGGCGAAAGATGAAAAGCAGAAGTCTCTTTCCCGTGCGCTTCTGGGGCGGGAGCTCAGGCATCTGGTCTCCAGTCCGGGATATATGCTGAACAGTTCGATCGGATCTTTCTTCCTGATCCTGGCGGCCGGCGCCGTGCTGATCAAG
>CADBQE010000003.1 GCA_902796695.1 uncultured Lachnospiraceae bacterium | reverse complement strand
GGCCTCAAATCCCGCTTCAACTATTTCATCGAATTCCCGGATTACACCCCGGACGAACTGGTGGCGATCCTGGAACTGATGTGCAAAAAGAATGAATATACGCTTTCTCCGGAAGCCAGGGAGAAAGCTCTCAGGATCTTTACGGATCGCTGTGAAAACAAACCCGAAAACTTCGCCAATGCGCGCGAAGTGCGCAACTTCCTGGAAGATGCGATGCTGAACCATGCCGGCCGGGTCACCGGGCTTCCCAAAAAGAGCCGGACGAAAAAAGTCCTCAGCCAGCTGGAGGCGGAGGACCTGGGAGAACTGACATGAGCGTACTGGTGATCGGAGGCGGCGCCGCGGGCATGATGGCCGCGCTCTTTGCCGCCCGGGCCGGGGAAAAGGTCCTGCTGCTGGAAAAGAACGAGAAACTGGGCAAGAAGATCTATATCACCGGAAAGGGACGCTGCAACCTGACCAATGCGGCGGAGCCCGAAGCTTTTCTGGGAAAAGTCTTCCGGAATCCGCGCTTCCTCCGCTCCGCGTTCGCTTCTTTTGATAATACGGCCATGATGGCACTCATGGAAGACGCCGGCCTCCCGCTCAAAACGGAACGGGGCGGCCGCGTTTTTCCGCAGAGCGACACGGCGTCGGACGTGACCCGCACGCTGGAAAAGCTCATGCGCGCGGCGGGCGTAAAGATCCGTCTGAATACCGAAACGCTGTCCCTGATCATCCGGGAAAAGCGCGTGCGCGGCGTGATCGCGCGGGAAAAAGGCCGGATCCGAGCCTATGAGGCGGATAAAGTGATCCTGGCCACGGGCGGCCTTTCCTACCCGTCCACCGGCTCCACCGGCGACGGACACCGCCTGGCGGCGAATGCGGGCCATACCGTGACGGAAATGCTGCCGTCTCTGGTCCCGTTCAATGCGTCATTTGCGGAGCCGGTGCAGGCAGCCGGCTTTGCCCCCGGGGACCTTTCGGGCCTGACCCTGAAGAACGTTTCCCTGAAACTGACCGCGGGCGGCAAAAAACGCTTTGAGGAACAGGGCGAGCTGATGTTTACGCATTTCGGGATCACCGGTCCGTTGGTCCTGAGCGCGTCCGCGTTTGCCGGCGACTGCATCCTGAAGGGACTGGAGCCGGAACTTTCCATTGATTTAAAGCCGGCCCTGACCGATGAACAGCTGGAGCACCGCCTGCTGCGCGACCAGCAGGAAGCGGGAAAGACCGCGCTCACCACGCTGCTGGGCGGCTATCTGCCGCGGGCCCTGGTCCCGGTGATCCTGGCCCAGGCGGGGCTGGACGGATCGGAAAAGGCGGCGCGCCTCTCGCGCGAAGACCGCCGGAAACTGATCGGAGCCCTCCGCGGCCTGATCCTGCGGGAGGTCAGCCTGCGCGGCTATGCGGAGGCCGTCGTCACCCGCGGCGGCGTGAACGTAAAAGAAGTAGATCCGAAAACCATGGAATCCAGACGGGTGAGCGGCCTGTATCTGGCCGGCGAACTGCTGGACCTGGATGCGGCAACCGGCGGATTCAACCTGCAGATCGCCTGGTCTACGGGCGCGGCGGCCGGACGGGCCGCCGGAGAGAAGGAGACGGAAGTGGAAGAATTAAAGAGCGGAAAAGCGGACAACCGCCATATCGCCATTGACGGGCCGGGCAGCTCCGGCAAGAGCACCATCGCGAAGCTGGTGGCGGCCGAAACGGGCCTGGTCTACGTGGACACCGGCGCCATGTTCCGCGGGATGGCCATCCATTTCCTGCGGAAAGGCCTGGACGCGGGGGATGAAGCGGGTATCACGGCCGCCTGCGAAGACGCGGACGTCACCATCGCTTACGAGAACGGCGTGCAGCAGGTCTTCCTGAACGGAGAAAACGTAACGTCCCTTCTGCGGGACGAGAAAACGGGGCAGATGGCTTCCGCCTCTTCCGTATACGCGCCGGTGCGCGAAAAAATGAAGCAGCTGCAGCAGAAGCTGGCGCGGGAAAAGAACGTCGTCATGGACGGCCGCGATATCGGGACCGTGATCCTACCCGACGCGTTCGTGAAGATCTACCTGACCGCGTCCGCGCAGGTGCGGGCGGAGCGCCGGTACCGGGAACTGCTGGAGAAGGGACAGGAAGCGGATCTTGAAACGATCCGCCGGGAACTGGAAGAACGGGATTATCGCGACATGCACCGGGAGATCGCCCCGCTCAGACAGGCGGAGGACGCCGTCCTGATCGATTCCTCGGAGATGACGATCGAAGAAGTGAAGGACGCGGTGCTTCAGCTGTACGGGTGGAAAAAATAATGGAGATCAGACTTGCGAAGACCGCCGGCTTCTGCTTCGGAGTGGAGCGGGCGGTGGAGCGGGTGGAATCCCTGCTCCGCGAAGGGAAAGAACCCCTGTATACCTACGGCCCCATTATCCATAACGAACAGGTCGTGGACGGATTCGCCGCCCGCGGCGTGCGCGTGCTGCACAGCCTGGAGGAGGCGGCCGCCGCTCCCCGCGGAACGCTGGTGATCCGCTCGCACGGCGTCAGCCGCCGGGAACAGGAACAGATGGAAGCGCTGGGCTTTGCCGTGGAGGACGCCACCTGCCCGTTCGTCAAAAAGATCCACAACCTGGTGCGGCAGGCGGCGGAAGAGGGCCGCACGGTCATCATCACCGGGGATCCCCGCCATCCGGAAGTGGAAGCCATCGTGGGCTGGTGCGAAAAAAAGCCCTTCGTAATCGGCGAAGAAGAGGAAATTCCGGTCCTTCCGGCCGATACACCCCTGCTTTTGGTGAGTCAGACCACATTTCTGGCGGAAAAATTTCAAAAACTGGTTGAAAAGATTAAAAGGAAATATTATAATGTGGCTGTTGTGAATACCATCTGTAATGCCACACAGAGGAGGCAGCGGGAAGCGGAGGAGCTGGCAGCCGGCGCGGACGTCATGATCGTGATCGGCGGAAAGCAGAGCTCCAACACGGCGAAGCTCGTCGAGATCTGTGAGGCACATTGTGCTAACACCTGCTTTGTCCAGTCCGCACAGGACCTGACGGAGCAAGGCTTTGGACCGATACGTGTTGTGGGCATCACAGCAGGGGCCAGCACCCCGAAGAAAACTATTGAGGAGGTTCAAAATTTTGTCAGAAGTAAGTTTTGAACAGATGCTGAATGAAGAAGGTTCCCTGAACCAGATACGTACGGGAGAGATCGTTACGGGTACCGTTATCGGCGTAAAAGATAACGAGATCAACCTGAACATCGGGTACAAGGCTGACGGTGTGATCACGAAATCGGAATACACCATGGATCCTTCTCTGGACCTGAAGAGCGCCGTCAAGATCGGCGACCAGCTCCGTGTCAAGGTCCTGAAAGTCAATGACGGGGAAGGCCAGGTTCTGCTTTCCTACCGCAGACTGGCTCAGGACCGCGCTTATGAAGTTCTGCAGGAATCCTGTGAAAACGGCACCGTTCTGTCCGGAACGGTCTCCCAGGTCACCGAAGGCGGCCTGAGCGTCATGGTAGACGGCATCCGGGTCTTTATCCCGGCCAGCATGGTCTCCCCCCGCTTTGAGCGGGATCTGTCCCATTACATGGGCCAGGAAGTGGAATTCGTCATCACCGAGTGCGTGCCGCGCAAGCGCCGCGTGATCGGCAACCGCAAGAAAGTGATTCAGGAGCGCCGGGAAGCGGCGGAAGCCGAACTGCTGTCCCGCATCCAGGTCGGCATGATCCTGACCGGCAAGGTCAGCTCCATCATGGATTACGGCGCCTTCATTGATCTGGGCGGCGCGGACGGCCTGCTGCACATTTCCGAAATGAGCTGGGGCCGCTTCGAAAAGCCCAAGAAGCTCCTGTCCGTGGGTCAGGAAGTGGAAGTGTTCGTCAAGAACATCAACGGCAAGAAGATCAGCCTGTCCATGAAGTTCCCGGACCAGAACCCCTGGCTGCATGCCGACGAGAAGTATGCCATCGGCAATATCGTGACCGGCACCGTGGCCCGCATGACCGATTTCGGCGCTTTCGTACAGCTGGCTCCCGGCGTGGACGCCCTGCTGCACGTGTCCCAGATCTCTTCCGAACGTGTGGAGAAGCCTTCGGACGTCCTGAAGATCGGCCAGCAGATCGAAGCCAAGGTCCTGGAATACAATGCGGATGACCGGAAGATCAGCATCTCCATCAAGGCCCTGGAAATGGACCGTGAGCAGCCCGCCGAGACCGCTCCCCTTACCATTCCGCAGGAAGTGGTGGAAGCCGTAAGCGAAACCAGACCCGAAGAAGCCGTTCAGACGCTGGGCGATGCCCTGTCCGGACTGGAAGGCGTGGTTCCGGAGGAGAAATCCGAAGATTGATCCCGAACCGGCATCAAGGCGAAAAGCGGGGAGTTCTTCCCCGCTTTTTGCTTGCGC
>CADBQE010000002.1 GCA_902796695.1 uncultured Lachnospiraceae bacterium | reverse complement strand
TGTTTTTCGACCGCATCTCCCGCCTGCACCGGCCGGAAGGCGGAGAATTCTGAGCGCCCCTTGCATCCGCCTCTCAAAAAGTGTATCCTGAAGGAAACCGGGGTCCCCGGTGTGCGTCATCCCATAATACCCGTTTTAAGAGGCATTCCATGAAAGAAACCCGTCAATATTCCGAGGAAGAACTCCGTTATCTTACGCTCCTGGCCCGGGAGTTTCCCACCGTGCAGGCGGCCGGGCGGGAGATCATCAATCTGCAGGCCATTCTGAACCTGCCCAAGGGCTGCGAGCATTTCATTTCCGACGTGCACGGCGAGCACGAGGCGTTCCGCCACCTGATCAATGCCTGCTCCGGCGTGATCCGGGCCAAAATCGATGAGCTGTTCGGGGATACCATGTCCCTGGAGGACCGGGATCAGCTGGCGACTCTGATCTATTATCCGAAGGAAAAAATCAAGCGGGTGCTGCCCGGCGTCAAAAATCCGAATGAGTGGTACCGCATCACGCTGCACCGCATGGTGGAGCTGGCGCGGTCCGTTTCCATGCGGTATTCGCGCTCCAAGGTCCGCAAATCGCTCTCGCCGGATTACGCCTATATTATCGAGGAGCTGCTGCAGACGCACAGCGAGGAGATCGACAAGCACGATTATTTCGAAAATATCATTGCCACCGTCATCGAGATCGACCAGGCGGACGGCCTGATCGAGGCGCTGGCGGGCCTGATCAAGCGCATGGTGGATCAGCTGCACCTCGTAGGCGACATCTTCGACCGCGGGCCGCGCGCGGACGTGATCATGGACGACCTGATGCGGTACCACAACGTGGATATCCAGTGGGGCAACCACGATATCCTCTGGATGGGCGCCGCCTCCGGCAGCCGCACGCTGGTGGCCACCGTGCTGTCCAATTCCATCCACTACAACAACCTGGAGGTGGTGGAGACCGGCTACGGCATTTCCCTCCGGCCGCTCTCCGTGTTCGCGAACGAAGTCTATAAAGACTGCGACTGCTCCTGCTTCAGCGTGAAGCTCACCGGGGACGACGCGGCGCAGTATACCGAAAAGGACAAGCTGCTTTCCGCCCGCATGCACAAGGCCATTACCGTGATCCTGTTCAAGCTGGAAGGCCAGAAGATCCTGCGCCATCCGGAATACGGCATGGACGACCGCCTGCTGCTGGACAAGATCGATTACAAAAACCGGTGCATCACCAAGGGCGGCGTGACCTGGCCGCTCGCGGACACGGACCTGCCTACGGTGGATCCGGCCGATCCGTACACGCTGACCCCGGAAGAGGACAGCGTGATCCGCCAGCTGACCGCGTCCTTCATGCACAGCGAAAAGCTGCAGGCGCACGTGCGCTTCCTGTATTCCAAGGGCAGTTTTTACAAGATCTGCAACGGCAACCTGATCTTCCACGGCTGCATTCCCATGACGCCGGACGGGCAGCTGCTTTCCTTCATGCTGGGCGGCAAGGAGCGGAAAGGCCGCGCTCTGTTCGATTACGCGGACAAGGCGGCGCGCCAGGCCTATTACTTCAAGCCCGGCTCTCCGGAAAAAGAAGGCGGCATGGACTTCCTGTGGTTCCTGTGGGCCGGCCGCAACAGCCCGCTGTTCGGCAAGGACTGCATGACCACGTTCGAGCGCCGGATGATCCGGGACGAGGCCGCGTGGGCGGAGCCCAAGAACGCCTATTACAAGCTGTATGACAGCCAGGAAGTCTGCGAATTCCTGCTCGCGGAATTCGGGCTGGCCGGGCCGCACTGCCATATCATCAACGGCCATGTGCCGGTGAAGACGGGCAAGGGCGAAAGCCCCGTCAAGGGCGGCGGAAAGCTGATCGTGATCGACGGCGGGTTCTGCAAGGCCTACCAGCCCACGAGCGGGATCGCGGGCTATACGCTGATCTTCAACTCGGAGCATTACCGCATCGTTTCCCATCAGCCGTTCGCCGGCCGGGAAAAAGCGCTGGACGACAACCTGGACATCCACTCCACCCCCGTCATTTTCGAGCGGATGGAGCGCCGCCTGAAGATCCGGGACACGGATGTGGGCCGGGAGCTGAAAGCGCAGGCGGACGACTTAAAAGCCCTGCTGCAGGCCTTCCGGGACGGCGTTGTCAAGGAAGACCACAGCAGAACGGGGCAGGAAAAGCGCTGAGGCAAAGCCCGGATGGCCGGAAGGCGGATCCGGGCTTTTTTGTGGCAGTCTCCTGTAGTTAGCATATGCTAACTTCTTTTGGTGATTTTTCCCGCCAATCACAAAAGAATTGAAAGCATCCGGCCGTTTTTGAGCTCTTTTATCAAGTCGCATCCCTGTACTTTTTGTGACATTTCGGTTAAAATGTCATCGTAATATCAAAACTGCAGACTGCACCTTGTTCTAGGAGCCCCCGTAAGACTCTTACTGTGTGTTCTGCTGTTTTTGGCATTATAAACCTATTAAGGGAGGACAGGCATCTATGGGTGCAAACAATGCGATGCTGCAGCGCGTGGAGGAGATCATCGATTCCTACGGCTGCAAACGTGAAAGCATCATCGCGATCATGCAGGATATCCAGGCCGAATACAAGTATCTGAGCCGGGAGACCCTGGAAAAAATCGCGGAAAAACTCGGCATCGGTGTCGCCAAGGTCTACAGCGTAGCTACTTTCTATGAGAACTTCTCGCTGGAAGCCAAGGGCAAATACATCGTAAAGGTCTGCAACGGCACGGCCTGCCACGTCCGCAAATCGCAGCCGATCTACGACGGGCTGCGCGAATACCTGAATCTGACCGGCAAGCAAAAAACCTCCGAAGACCAGCTGTTCACGCTGGAGACCGTGGCCTGCCTGGGCGCCTGCTCGCTGGCCCCGGCCATGACCATCAACGACGAGGTCCATGCGAAGATGACGCCCGAAGCGGCGATCAATCTGCTGGAAGATATCCGCAGAAAGGAGGCTGCACAAAATGCCTGACTGCACTCTGACGCGTGCTCAGTTCCACATGCTGCAGACGGAATCCAGGGACCTGCTGGCCGCCCAGAAACTGAAAGTCCTCGTCTGCGCCGGGACCGGCTGCGTAGCCAACGGTTCCATGAAAGTTTACGATTACCTGAAGTCCGCCTGTGAAGCCCGCGGCCTGAACGTCTGCGTCGCCCTCCGCGAAGAAGGCGGGGAAGGCAGCGTCCACTTAAAGAAGAGCGGCTGCCACGGCTTCTGCGAGATCGGCCCGCTGGTCAGCATCGAACCGCTTGACATTCTTTACACCCACGTTCATCCGGAAGACTGCGACGAGATCATCGACAAGACCATCCTCGGCGGCGAAGTCATCGAACGCCTGCTGTACCACAAGGACGGCGAAGTCTATCAGAAGCGCGACGACATCCCCTTCTACAAGCTCCAGCACCGCATCGTTCTGAAGAACAGCGGCAAGAGCGACGCCGAAGAGATCCTCGAATACATCGCCCTCGGCGGCTATGCCGCGTTCGAGAAGGCGCTGTTCGAAATGACCGGCGAAGAAGTCTGCAAGACCATCTCCGACTCCGGGCTGCGCGGCCGCGGCGGCGGCGGGTTCCCGGCCGGCCGCAAGTGGGAAAGCGTCCGCCGGAACGTGTCCGACGTCAAGTACATCGTCTGCAACGGCGATGAAGGCGACCCCGGCGCGTTCATGGACCAGGGCGTCATGGAAGGCAACCCGCACAGCGTGATCGAAGGCATGCTGATCGCCGGCGTGGCCACCGGAGCGACCGAAGGCTACATCTACGTCCGCGCCGAATATCCCCTGGCGGTGAAGCGCCTGCGCATCGCCATCGCGAAAGCCGAGGAGCTGGGCCTGCTCGGCGACAACATCATGGGCAGCGGATTCAATTTCCACATGCACATCAACCGCGGCGCCGGCGCGTTCGTCTGCGGCGAAGGCAGCGCCCTGACGTCCTCCATCGAAGGCAAGCGCGGCATGCCGCGTGTAAAGCCGCCCCGGACCGTGGACCACGGCCTGTGGGGCAAGCCCACGGTGCTGAACAACGTGGAGACCTACGCGAACGTTCCGCAGATCGTGCTGAACGGCGCGGACTGGTACCGCAGCATCGGCACGGAAAAATCCCCGGGCACCAAGACCTTCGCCCTGACCGGCAACGTGGTCAACACCGGCCTGGTGGAAGTCCCCATGGGCACCACCCTGCGCCAGGTGATCTTTGACATCGGCGGCGGCATCAAGAACGGCAAGAAGTTCAAGGCCGTTCAGATCGGCGGCCCTTCGGGCGGCTGTCTGACGGAGGAGCATCTGGACCTGCCCATGGATTTCGACTCCCTGAAGAAGGTCGGCGCCATCATCGGTTCCGGCGGCCTGGTCGTCATGGACGAGGACACCTGCATGGTGGAAGTGGCCCGCTTCTTCATGAACTTCACGCAGAATGAAAGCTGCGGCAAATGCGTTCCCTGCCGCGAAGGCACCAAGCGCATGCTGGAGATCCTGGAGCGGATCATCCACAACGAAGGCTCACTGGAAGACCTGGACACGCTGCAGAGCCTGGCGGAGACCATCACGGAAGCTTCCTTGTGCGGCCTGGGCCAGACGGCCTGCAAGCCGGTCCTGAGCACGTTAAAGTATTTCCGCAACGAATATCTGGCCCATGTGGTCGATAAGCACTGCCCGCACTGCAACGGCCGCAAGCGTCATCTGGAGATCAATCCCACGCTGTGCCGCGGCTGCGGCAAGTGCAAGCGGAACTGCCCGATGGAGGCCATCTCCGGCGAGATCCGCTCGCCGCACACCATCGACGTGACCAAGTGCATCCACTG
>CADBQE010000001.1 GCA_902796695.1 uncultured Lachnospiraceae bacterium | reverse complement strand
TGCCCGCCTCGGGGGTGTAGCCGGTCTTGCCGGCCACGGCGTAGGGGTATTTCATATCCTGCGCGTCGGACAGAAGCGGGTGCTTCATCCGCAGGTAGGTGGTCTCACTGTGTTTGTTGGTGGGCGGGATCTCGCTGCGCTCCGTGCCCATGATGGTGCGGAGCACGTCGTATTTCATGGCTTCCCGCATGATCAGGGCCAGATCGTAGGCGCAGGTGTAATGCTCGGGGTCATAATAACCGTGCGCATTGCTGAAGTGGGAGTTGACGGCGCCGAGTTCGATGGCGCGCAGCGTCATCAGGGAGGCAAAGCTTTCCAGGGAGCCGGAGATGTGCTCGCCCAGCGCCTGCGCCACTTCATTGGCGGAGGAGATCATCATGCCGCGCAGGCATTCCTCCACGGTCATGATCTCGCCCTCCGTGCGCGCGATGGTGCTGCTGTCCGGCGGGATCTCGTGCGTGGCCCGGTAGGAGAAGGTGACGCTGTCGTCCAGCGCACAGTTTTCCATGGTGAGCAGCGCGGTCAGGACCTTGGTGGTGCTGGCGGGGTAGGCGCGCTCGCGGGCGTTCTTCTCGTAGAGGATCGTTCCGGACTTCATCTCCATCAGGATCGCGTATTCCGCCCGGATCTCGGGCGGTTCGGGCAGGGAGACGGCGCTCCCCAGTTCGATCGGGGCATCCGCGGCGCGGACCATGGGAGAAAGGGCTCCCGCAAGCAGCAGGAACCCTAACAGAAAGGACAGGAAACGGCGGCGGCGCATCGCTTACCGGTTGCTGCGGCGCCAGATATGCATGGCTTCCGCAGAACGGATCAGCTCCTCGCGGAACTGAGGATGGGCCAGGGAGATCAGGGCTTCGGCGCGCTCCCAGGTGGAGAGGCCTTTCAGGTTCACGCAGCCGTATTCGGTGACCACATACATCACGTTGGGGCGGGCGTCGGTCACGACGGTCCCTTCCGCCAGCGCGGGCAGAATGCGGGAATGCATCTCACCCTTCTTGTCCGTAAACGTGGAGGACAGGCAGATGAAGCTCTTGCCGCCCTTGGACAGATAAGCGCCCAGGACAAAGTCCAGCTGTCCGCCGGCACCGGAGATATGACGGAAGCCGGAGCTTTCCGAAGCAACCTGCGAAAACAGGTCGATATTCAGCGCATTGTTGATGGAAATAAAGTTGTCGATCTGCGCAATGACGCGGTCGTCGTTGGTATAGTTTACGGGCGCGGCCATCAGCTCGGGGTTGCTGTCCAGATAGTCGTACATCTTCTGGGTGCCGGCGCCGAAGGCGTAGACCTGACGGCCCCGGTCGATATTCTTGCGGCTGCCGGTGATCTTGCCGGCCATGGCCATGTCCACGAACGCGTCCACATACATTTCGGTATGGACGCCCAGATCCTTCAGATCGGATTCGGCGATCATAGCGCCGACGGTATTGGGCATGCCGCCGATCCCCAGCTGCAGGCAGGCGCCGTCCGGGATCTGCTCCACGATCAGCTTCGCGACGGCTTTATCCACTTCCGTGGGCGCGCCGCCGGCCGGGATCTGGCCGATGGGCGGGTTGCTGCCCTCCACTACCGCATCCACGCGGGAAATATGGACCTCCGCCTCCGTGGTCCCGATGCAGCGCGGCATATTCCGGTTCACTTCCACGATCACGTGCTTCGCGGTCTCGCAGACCGCCGCCAGATGCGAGGCATTGGGCCCGAAGCTGAAATACCCGTGGCGGTCCATCGGCGCGACCTGGATCATGGCCACGTCCGGCGGCGCGATATTCTCGCGATAATAGCGCGGCAGCTCGGAATACCGCAGCGGATTGTAAAAGGCAATGCCCTTATCCACGGCGCGGCGCTCCAGTCCGCCCATATGCCAGGAGTTCCAGCACATATGCTTCTCCGCCTCCGGCACCTTGAACACAGCCGGCTCCCACAGGGCAATGCCGCCCCGGATCTTAATATCTTCCAACTCCGGCAGACGGGCCGCCAGCGCTTCGTCCAGCGCCACGGGATGCCCCGTGACCCAGCCGTAGTCCACCCAGTCCCCGGACTTAATCACCTTCACCGCCTCTTCGGCGCTCACCAACTTCCGCTGATACATCTCAGC